>NZ_JAALDX010000169.1:9493-24560 GCF_014145095.1 Dietzia sp. SLG310A2-38A2
GAACCGGCAGCGTCGGGGCGGGCAGAACCGCGACGACCAGGCGTCGGGTCGACAGGATCAGGGTCAGCAGGGTGGCCGCGCTCGCGACCAGCAGTCGGGTGACCAGCAGAACCCCGACCAGCAGGGCCGTGACCAGCAGAGCGGGCGCGGCCGTAATCGCGACCAGCAGGCGGGCGACTCGGGCAACCAACGCAATCAGGGCAACCAGGGCAACCAGGGCAACCAGGGCGGCGACAACGGCCCGCGCGGCGACGGTCAGAATCGCGATGACGACGACGGGAGCGGCCGCGGTCGTCGGAGCCGTCGTCGGCGCGAGCGCAACCGCGGTGGTGGCGGCGGTCGTCCGCAGGAGGGCGAGACCGAGGTGCGGGACGACGACGTCCTTCAGCCGGTCGCCGGGATCCTCGACGTGCTGGACAACTACGCGTTCGTCCGCACCTCCGGCTACCTCGCGGGTTCGAACGACGTCTACGTCTCGATGAACATGATCCGCAAGCACGGCCTCCGTCGTGGCGACGCGATCGTTGGCGCGGTCAAGATGCCGCGGGACGGTCAGAGTGACGGCCAGGTCGACGGGCCGGGCGGCGGGCAGGGTGGCGGTCGTGGCGGCGGGCAGGGTGGCAAGAACCGGGCGAAGTTCAACCCCCTGGTCCGGATCGACTCGGTCAACGGCGGTCCCCTCGAGGACGCGCGCAATCGTCCGGAGTTCGGGAAGCTCACGCCGCTCTACCCCAACCAGCGTCTGCGCCTCGAGACCGAGAAGAACATCCTCTCGACCCGTGTGATCGACCTGATCATGCCGATCGGCAAGGGCCAGCGAGCACTGATCGTCTCTCCGCCCAAGGCGGGCAAGACCACGATCCTGCAGAACATCGCCAACTCGATCGCGGTCAACAACCCCGAATGCCATCTCATGGTCGTGCTCGTCGACGAGCGACCGGAGGAGGTGACCGACATGCAGCGGTCGGTCAAGGGTGAGGTCATCGCCTCGACCTTCGACCGTCCGCCGTCGGATCACACCCAGGTCGCCGAGCTCGCGATCGAGCGGGCCAAGCGTCTGGTGGAGATGGGGCAGGACGTCGTGGTCCTCCTCGACTCCATCACCCGACTGGGTCGCGCCTACAACAACTCGTCACCCGCGTCGGGGCGCATCCTGTCCGGTGGCGTCGACTCGACGGCGCTCTACCCGCCCAAGCGGTTCCTGGGGGCGGCGCGGAACATCGAGAACGGCGGGTCCCTGACCATCATCTCCACGGCGATGGTCGAGACCGGGTCCGCCGGCGACACGGTGATCTTCGAGGAGTTCAAGGGCACCGGCAACGCGGAACTCAAGCTGGACCGGCGCATCGCGGAGCGGCGCGTGTTCCCCGCGGTCGACGTGGGCCCCTCGGGCACGCGTAAGGAAGAGCTTCTGATGACGCCCGAGGAGGCCGGTGTCATGCACAAGCTGCGGCGCGTGCTGTCGGGCCTCGACTCGCACCAGGCCATCGACCTCCTGATGTCACAGCTGCGCAAGACCAACACCAACTACGAGTTCCTGTTGCAGGTGGCAAAGACGACTCCGACACTGCCGCAGGACGAGGAGTGACAGAGGCCCCTGGGCGATCGCCGTCCTCGGTCGACGACGTCCTCTCGGAGTACGGGGGCCTGGAGGCCCAGCTGTCGGACCCGGCACTCCACGAGGACCCGGCGGCCGCGCGCAGGGTGGGCAAGCGCTTCGCCGAGCTGACCCCGGTGGTGCAGTGCTACCGCGCGCTGGAGTCCACCCGGGGCGACCTGTCCGCGGCGCGTGAACTGGCCGGGGACGACTCCTCGTTCGCCGAGGAGGCCGAGCGACTAGCGTCCGAGGCCACGCGACTGGAGTCGCGGCTGGCCGACCTGTTGGCGCCGCGGGATCCCCACGACGCGGACGACGTGCTCATGGAGATCAAATCCGGCGAGGGCGGGGAGGAGTCGGCGCTGTTCGCGGCGGACCTGGCCCGCATGTACACGCGGTACGCGGAGAAGCACGGGTGGGTGGTCGAGGTCCTCGGGGTGACCGAGTCCGACCTGGGCGGATACAAGGACGCCTCGTTCTCGATCCGGTCCCGGCAGCCCTCGCGCGAGGGCGTGTGGTCGCGCCTGAAGTTCGAGGGCGGGGTGCACCGGGTCCAGCGGGTACCGGTCACCGAGTCGCAGGGCCGGGTCCACACGTCGGCCGCCGGGGTGCTCGTATTCCCTGAGCCCGAGGACGTGGGGCCGGTCGAGATCGACGAGTCGGACCTGCGGATCGACGTCTACCGCTCATCCGGCAAGGGCGGACAGGGTGTCAACACCACCGACTCGGCGGTGCGGATCACGCACCTGCCGACCGGAACCGTCGTCACGTGTCAGAACGAACGTAGTCAGCTACAGAACAAGCAACGCGCGCTCGAGGTTCTCGCCGCCCGGCTCCAGGCGGCGGCCGAGGAGGCCGCGAGCGCCGAAGCATCCGAGGGGAGATCCACCCAGGTCCGCACCGTCGACCGTTCGGAGCGGATCCGCACCTACAACTTCCCGGAGAACCGGATCGCGGATCACCGGGTCGGGTTCAAAGCGCACAATCTCGACGCCGTGCTCGACGGCGATCTCGACGCGGTCCTGGACGCCCTGGCCGTCGAGGACCGTCGCAGACGTATGGAAGACGCGTAGGCCGTGGACACCCGCCCCGTGCCGGCGACCGGGGTCGTGAGGTCGGCCGCGCGCGAGTTGCAGGCCGCCGGCATCGACTCTGCATTCGTGGAGGCGCAGTTGATCTGCGCGCACGTCCTGGGTGTCGAACGCTCCGCGCTCCCGCTGTCCGAGGGGGTGGACGCCACCGGCGTCGCCGAGGTCGGGAGGATAGTCGCCGCCCGCACACTCGATCGCACCCCGCTCCAGTACCTGCTGGGCCGGGCCGTGTCGGGGCATCTCGAACTCGTGGTGGGCCCGGGCGTCTTCATCCCCAGACCGGAGACGGAACTGCTCGTCGAGGACACGCTGTCCGCGCTTCGGTCTCCGGATGTCGGACCGGGCCCGGTCATCGTGGACCTCTGCGCCGGTAGTGGCACGCTGGCCCTCGAGATCGCCCACGCGAGGCCCGATGCGCGGGTCCACGCCGTGGAGCTGCACGAGCAGGCGCTCGGGTGGCTCCGGCGGAACGCCGCCGAACGGGCCGCAGCGGGGGACACCCCGGTCATGGTGCACGCGGGGGACGCCACGGATCCCGACCTACTGGCGGACCTGTCGGGCCGGGTCGACGCGGTCGTGTCCAACCCGCCGTACGTCCCGGAGACCGACGAGCTCCCGGTGGACGTGCTCGGGCACGAACCGCAGACCGCACTGTTCGGGGGAGCCGACGGCCTCGCCGTCATCACGCCGCTCGTCGGAGTCGCGGCCGGCCTCCTGGCTCCGGGAGGGCACCTGGCGGTGGAACACGA
This sequence comes from Dietzia sp. SLG310A2-38A2, assembly GCF_014145095.1. Taxonomy (GTDB): domain Bacteria; phylum Actinomycetota; class Actinomycetes; order Mycobacteriales; family Mycobacteriaceae; genus Dietzia. The sequence goes on from NZ_JAALDX010000169.1 coordinate 12,931, forward strand.
CGACACGACCGGGGCCGCCGTCGCGGCGGTGGTCTGGGCGCAGGGATGCTTCGGTACCGTGGAACAGCACACCGACCTCGCCGGACGTCCGCGGTTCGTCACCGCGACGAGACTCGATCATTCAGGCGGCGATCGTCCCGACGACGACGAGGTCGACCCGACAGCCCGGAAGGGGATCACCCGGTGACCATCACCTACGACTGCACCGAGGACACCGGTCGGGAGGTCGGCCTCAGTTCCGCGGCCGGCGCTCTGCGCGCCGGTCGGCTCGTCGTGACCCCCACGGACACCCTCTACGGCATCGCCGCCGACGCTTTCGACCCGGATGCGGTCACCCTCCTGCTCTCTGCCAAGCGCCGCGGCCCGGACATGCCGGTCCCCGTCCTGGTGGGATCCTGGGAGACGATCGACGGCCTGGTCGTGAGCACGCCGGCGTCAGCGCGCGACCTGATCCGCGCTTTCTGGCCCGGTGGTCTGAGCCTGATCGTGCACCAGGCGCCGTCACTGAACTGGAATCTCGGACACACCCAGGGCACCGTGATGCTCCGGATGCCGCTGCACCCCGTCGCGATCGAGCTCCTGCGCGAGGTCGGCCCCCTCGCCGTCTCCAGTGCCAACGTCTCCGGCCAACCTCCGGCCACGACGGTCGCGCAGGCGCGTGACCAACTCGGGGACTCGGTCGCGGTCTACCTCGACGGCGGCCCCTGCGCGGTCGGTGAGCCCTCGACGATCGTCGACCTCACCTCACCGGCGCCCCGGATCGTCCGGGAGGGGGCCGTGAGCGCGGAGCGTGTCGGGGAGGTCCTGGGGACCGACCCCGCGGCCCTGCGCGGCTGACCGGCGTGGGCATCGGGGTCCCGTTCCGCGAGCTGCTGCTCATCGCGGTAGCGGCCGGCCTGGTCACCTTCGTCGTCACGGGCCTGGTCAGGGGAGTGGCACCGGCGATCGGCGGCCTGGCCTACCCCCGCGACAGGGACGTGCACGTGGTGCCGACGCCCCGCCTCGGTGGGGTCGGCATCTTCACCGGGATGCTGGTCGCGGTCTACCTGGCCGCACAGCTTCCGGCCCTCAACAGGGCGTTCCCACCGTTCGCCCCGGACGTGGAGGCGACGATCATCGCGGGCGGGGTGATCGTGCTGGTGGGAATCGTCGACGACATCCTCGGGCTTGGAGCGGTCACCAAGCTCGCAGGTCAAGCGGCAGCGGCCGGCGTGCTGGTGGCCATGGGCGTGTCGTGGACGCTGGTGTACATCCCGTTCGGGGACGGCAACATCCTCGTCCTGGACCAACTCCAGGCGGGTCTGCTCACGGTGGTCTTCACCCTGACGATCGTCAACGCGATGAACTTCGTCGACGGCTTGGACGGCCTGGCCGCCGGGCTCGGCGCCATAGCGGCCTTGGCGATCTGCGTGTTCTCCGTCGGGATCATGCTCGACCAGGGCGGCACCGTCGGGGCGTACCCTCCGGCACTAGTGACCGCCGTCCTCGCCGGGGCGTTGCTGGGCTTCCTGCCACACAACTTCCAACCCGCCAGGATCTTCATGGGCGATTCGGGCTCGATGCTGATCGGCCTCGTCCTCGCCGCGGCCTCCACCAGCGCGTCCGGGAAGATCTCCCAGAGCCTGTACGGGCCGCAGGAGATGATCGTCCTGCTCTCGCCGATGATCGTGGTCGCGGCCGCCATGTTCGTGCCGATGCTCGACCTGGTCCTGGCGGTGGTCCGCCGGGTCGGTGCCGGGCGGAGTCCGTTCGCCCCCGACAAGATGCATCTCCATCACCGCCTGCTCGACCTCGGTCACTCCCATCGGCGGGTCGCGTTGGTCATCTACGCCTGGGTCTCACTCATAGCGTTCGGTGCGGTCGGGGCGACCATGCTCCCGACCGAGGTGATCGTCCCGCTCGCGGCGGCCGGACTCATCGCGGTCCTCGCCGCCACCCTGGTCCCGCGTCTGCGGAGTTCGCGGGGCGAGCGCAACACGAGTGGCCCGGGGAGCTCCCGCTAGGCTGCTCGCCATGACGGATATCCCCGCGACACCCGCGCAGCCCGCCGAAAGCCCACACACAGCAGGCCTCCGTAAGGCAGTGCGGCTCGGCGCGGTCGCGCTCGTCGTGCTCACCGTGATCAGTGCGGCCGCATGGACCGCGATCGACGGGACCCCCGGGCTGTGGGGCGCGCTGATGGGCGCCGCGGTGGGCGGCGCGTTCGTGCTCACCACCGCGATCGTGGTCATCGCCACGGCGCACTCGGCGCCGCAGACGACCGCCGCCGTCGTCCTGGGGACCTGGCTGGTCAAACTTCTCGCCGCCATGGGGGTCGTGGCGGCGCTCTCACGATTCGACTTCTACTCGCGGCCCGCCTTCGCCGTGACGGTCATCGCCGCGCTGATCGTGGTCCTGGCGGGGGAGACGTGGGCAGTCCTCAAGACCCGGGCTCCGTACGTGGAGCCCGATGCCGGCTGACGGGTCCCCCTGTCGCACCCGGCCGAGACCAGGGTGTTATCCTCATCTGCGGTGAGACGAGCACGTCACCGGGCTGCCCTGCGGCCCGAGACGTTCGCGCGGAATCCCAACTCGGCCGCGAAGACCGGGCCACTCGTACCGAACGAGCTCGGGCGCCAGTCGCCCAACACGACCAGGGGAGAACACACTGAGTACCACGCTTCTGGCCTTCAAGGGCGAGTTTCACCCCCCGAACATTGACTACGAGTTCTTCCCGGCCGATCAGTGGTTGACCGGATTCGCCGGCGACGCCTTCGTCCTGGACCGGCTCATGATCGTCCGCTTGCTCATGACGGTCGTGCTGCTGGGTCTGTTCATGTTCGCCATGCGGAATCCCAGGCTCGTGCCCCGTGGCATCCAGAACGTCGTGGAGGTTTTCCTCGACTTCGTCCGGATCCACATCTCGGAAGAGATCCTCGGCAAGGAACAGGGTCGTCGTTTCCTCCCGATCATCGCGACGATCTTCTTCTCGGTGGTCGCGATGAACCTGCCGGCGATCATCCCGGGGCTCAACATCTCACCGAACGCCAGAATCGGCTTCCCGCTGGTCCTCGCACTCCTGGGATACGTGACCTTCATCTACGCCGGTTCCAAGCGCTACGGGTTCGCCAAGTTCGTCAAGGCGAGCGTCGTCATCCCCAACCTGCCCCCCGCGCTGCACCTGCTGGTCGTCCCGATCGAACTGGTGTCGACCTTCATCCTGCGTCCGGCGACGCTGACCATCCGTCTCATGGCCAACATGCTGGCGGGTCACCTGATCCTGGTCCTGCTGTTCAGCGCCACGAACTTCTTCTTCTGGCAGTTCAACGGATGGTCGCTGATGGCGGTGGGGACCTCGCTTGTGTCGGTTGCCTTCACGTTGTTCGAACTGTTGGTGATCTTCCTCCAGGCCTACATCTTCGCGCTGCTGGTCGCGGTCTACATCGACCTCGCACTCCACGCGGAAAGCCACTAGAACTCGGGCCGAGAGGCCTGGTACGACCACCTGTCAATCCGACAATTCACGTCCGACCGGTGCGGGAAAGCCCGCGCCGGCCATCTGAAAGGGAAACCCCATGGACATCGTCACTCTCGCCCAGGCCACCGAGTCGACCGTGAGCGGTTACGGCGCGATCGGCTACGGCCTCGCCGCCATCGGCCCCGGCATCGGCATCGGCATCCTCGTCGGCAAGACCGTCGAGGGCATGGCCCGTCAGCCCGAGATGGCCGGCACCCTCCGTACCACGATGTTCCTCGGTATCGCTTTCACCGAGGCGCTCGCCCTGATCGGTATCGTCGCCGGCTTCCTGTTCTGATCGACGACCACCGACCTCGTAGGGACGCACCATGAACAACGTCATCGCCATCTTGGCGGCCGAGGGTGGAGAATCACTCCCCCTGGAGGACAGCCCCAACCCGCTGATTCCTCCGCTGTATGACATCGTCTGGTCGCTCATCCCGCTCGCCGTCATCCTCTGGCTCTTCTGGAAGTTCATCCTTCCGAAGTTCCAGCAGGTTCTCGACGAGCGTTCCGAGCGCATCGAAGGCGGTCTGCGTCGTGCCGAGCAGACCCAGGCCGAGGCGAAGGAGGAGCTGGCCAAGTACAAGGCCCAGCTCGCCGAGGCGCGCAGCGAAGCGGCCAAGATCCGCGACGACGCGCGTGCCCAGGGTCAGCAGATCCTCGCGGACATGAAGACCGAGGCGCAGGCGGAGAGCGATCGCATCGTCGCCGCGGGCAACCAGCAACTGGCAGCGCAGCGCCAGCAGATCATCGCGGAGCTCCGCAGTGACCTGGGTCGTCAGTCGGTGGATCTCGCGGAGCGGCTCATGGGTGAGCAGCTGTCGGATCCGGTCCGGCGTTCGGGCACCATCGATCGCTTTCTGGCAGACCTCGACCGGGTCCCCGGCGCGGGCAAGAACTAAGGGAAGTGGAGCCGATGCACGCAGCGAGTCGCGAAGCGCTCGACCAGACCCGGAGCGAACTGGAGCAGACCCTGGCGGCGAACCCGTCCGGGGGAGCGACAGGCGCGAAGGTGGGCCAGGAACTCTTCGAGGTCGTGCGCGTCCTCGAGGACAACCGTGCCCTCCGGGTGTCCGTGGCCGACACCGCGGCCCCGGTGGAGGCCCGACAGGACCTGGTCCGTGGGGTGTTCGGGTGGAAGGTCGACCAGACCACCCTCGATCTACTGCTCGCTGCGGTGTCGCGGGACTGGTCCAACCCGCGTGAGTTGCGGGAGGGCCTGATTCTGCTCGGCCGTGAGGCGCTCCTGCGGTCGGCGGATCAGCAGGGCCAACTCCAGGCGGTCGAGGACGAGTTGTTCCGGCTCGGCCGCATCGTCGCCGGCGATCCCCAGTTCGAGCAGCTGCTGGCGGATCGGACCGCGGATGCGGGCGCCAAGCGGGGGCTGCTCGCGGAGGTCCTGTACGGCAAGGTCACCGCGGTGACCGAGGCGCTCGCCTCCCAGGCCGTGGACCGCCCGTCCGGCATGCCCGCGGACGACATCATGGAGATCTCGACCCAGGCCGCGGAGTTGCGCGGTCGCTCCGTGGCGGTGGTGACCAGCGCCGAGCCGCTGACCGAGCAGCAGTCGGATGATCTCAGGGCTCGTCTGGCATCGCTGTACGGGCGGGAGATCGCCATCCACAACGATGTCGATCAGGCACTCCTGGGCGGCGTGGTCGTCCGAGTCGGTGACGAGATCATCGACGGTAGCGTGGCAGGGCGGCTCGACGCGATGCGTCGATCCCTTCGCTGACCGGCCGGTCCGGCACAAGACGAGCTGCGACTCGGCCGTGTTCCAGCGGTAGCGGCTCAGGTAAACACCCATAAAGCACATCCCGACTTTGAGAGCAGGAATGACATGGCGGAGTTGACGATCTCCTCCGAAGAGATCCGCAGCGCGATTGCGAATTACACCTCGACCGTTTCGACCGACGCGACGAAGGAGGAGGTCGGCGTCGTCGTCGACACCGGTGACGGCATCGCGCACATCAGCGGACTCCCTTCGGCGATGGCCAACGAGCTGCTGGAGTTCCCCGGCGGGATCCTCGGTGTCGCACTGAACCTCGAGGACCGCGAGATCGGTGCGGTCATCCTCGGCAACTTCGACGAGATCGCCCAGGGTCAGGAGGTGCGCCGCACCGGGAACGTCCTCTCCGTGCCCGTCGGCGACGGATTCCTCGGCCGCGTCGTCAACCCGCTCGGCAAGCCCATCGACGGCCTCGGTGACATCGAGTCCGCCGGGACCCGCGCCCTGGAGCTGCAGGCACCGTCCGTGCTGGAGCGTCAGCCGGTCGAGGAGCCGATGCAGACCGGCATCAAGGCCATCGACGCCATGACGCCGATCGGACGTGGACAGCGTCAGCTCATCATCGGTGACCGCAAGACCGGCAAGACCGCGGTCTGCATCGACGCCATCCTCAACCAGAAGGCCAACTGGGAGTCGGGCGACAAGACCAAGCAGCTCCGTTGCATCTACGTCGCGATCGGCCAGAAGGGCTCCACCATCGCGGGCGTCAAGGCGACGCTCGAGGAGAACGGCGCGATGGAGTACACCACCATCGTGGCGGCTCCGGCCTCCGACTCCGCCGGCTTCAAGTGGCTGGCGCCGTTCACCGGTTCCGCCATCGGCCAGCACTGGATGTACGAGGGCGCGCACGTCCTGGTCGTGTTCGACGACCTGTCCAAGCAGGCCGACGCCTACCGTGCGATCTCGCTGCTGCTGCGCCGCCCGCCGGGTCGAGAGGCCTACCCGGGTGACGTCTTCTACCTGCACTCCCGGTTGCTCGAGCGCTGTGCCAAGCTCTCCGACGAGATGGGCGGCGGGTCGCTGACGGGTCTGCCGATCATCGAGACCAAGGCCAACGACGTCTCGGCGTTCATCCCGACCAACGTCATCTCCATCACCGACGGCCAGGTCTTCCTCGAGTCCGACCTGTTCAACCGCGGCGTGCGCCCGGCGGTCAACGTCGGTATCTCCGTCTCGCGAGTCGGCGGCGCCGCCCAGACCAAGGGCATGAAGAAGGTCTCCGGTTCGCTGCGTCTCGATCTGGCCGCCTACCGCGACCTCGAGTCGTTCGCGACCTTCGCGTCGGACCTCGACGCCGCGTCCAAGGCCCAGCTCGAGCGTGGTCAGCGCCTGGTGGAGATCCTCAAGCAGGACCAGAACTCGCCCGTGGCCGTGGAGGATCAGATCGTCTCGATCTACCTCGCCGGCGAGGGCTTCTACGACACCGTTCCCGTCGAGGACGTCCGTCGCTTCGAGGGTGAGCTCCTCGAGAGCCTGCGGCACTCCGCATCCGACGTCTACAGCCAGATCGACGGCGGGGCCGCTCTCTCCGACGAGTCCAAGGCGACTCTCGAGGCCAAGACCAACGAGTTCAAGGAGGGCTTCGTCGCCTCCGACGGCTCGCGGGTGGTCAACGAGCCGGAGGCCGAGGCGCTCTCGGAGGACGAGATCGATCGTGAGACCCTGACGGTCACCAAGAAGAAGAAGGCCTGAGGCCTGCGATGACAGCCATCCGATTCAAGGCCGAGAGGAGAGTGATCTGACGCAATGGCGAACATGCGTGAACTACGCGACCGGATCAAGTCGGTCAACTCGACCAAGAAGATCACCAAGGCCCAGGAGCTGATCGCCACCTCGCAGATCTCCAAGGCCCAGGCGAGGGTCGCGGCGGCCCAGCCGTTCGCCGATCAGATCACGGCCATCCTGACCGACCTCGCGAGTGCATCGTCGGTCCAGCACAGGATGCTCAACGAGCCGGAGGACCCCAAGCGTTCCGCCGTGCTCGTGGTGACCTCGGACCGCGGGATGTGTGGCGGGTACAACCACAACGTCCTCAAGGAGGCCGCCGAGCTCATCGCGTTCCTCGAGGACGCCGGCCGCGAGGTCGACATCTACGTGTTGGGCAACAAGGGGATCGTGTACTACACCTTCCGCGAGGTCGAACTCGCCGGAGCGTGGCAGGGACATTCCCAGAAGCCCGACTACCAGGAAGCCCGTCCGGCCTTCCAGCTGCTGTCCGCCGCCTTTGCGGCCGGCGGCGAGGAGACGTTCGACGCGACAGAGTTCCTCGGCAGCGACTACCCCGGGGATACCACCCGTAAGGGCGTCGACGAGGTCCACATCGTCTACACCCAGTTCAAGTCGATGCTCACGCAGACCCCGCGTGCTCGGCGTCTGGCCCCGATCGAGACCCGTGTCGAGATCGAGGAAATGGATCTGGGTGAGGACTACATGGACTCGCCCGAGGCGGAGTTCAAGCCGGAGGTCACCTTCGAGCCCGACGCGGACACTCTGCTCGACAACCTCCTCCCGAGGTACATGTCGACCAGGGCCTTCGCGTCACTGCTCGAGTCCGCGGCGTCGGAGTCGGCGGCACGCCGCACGGCCATGAAGTCGGCGACGGACAACGCGACCGAACTGGTGGAAGGCCTGAGCCGCGAGGCCAACCAGGCCCGCCAGGCACAGATCACCCAGGAAATCAGCGAGATTGTCGGTGGCGCTGGTGCGCTCGCCGCTAGCGCAGGAAGTGACTAAGCAATGACCACAGCTGTTACCGATCAGAGCACGACGGGCACGGCCGGTCTCACCGGTCGGGTCGCCCGCGTCCTGGGTGCGGTCGTCGACGTGGAATTCCCGCGTGGCGCCCTCCCGGCCCTCTTCAACGCCCTCACCACCGAGATCACCCTCGAGGCCGTCGCCAAGACGGTGACCTTCGAGGTCGCCCAGCACCTCGGCGACAACATGGTGCGCTGCATCTCCATGCAGTCCACCGACGGACTCGTCCGTGGCGCGGAGGTCGTCGACTCGGGTAAGCCGATCTCGGTCCCCGTGGGCGACGTCGTCAAGGGGCACGTCTTCAACGCCCTCGGCGACTGCCTCGACGCCCCCGGCACCGGCCGGGACGGTGAGCAGTGGGGTATCCACCGCGAGCCGCCCGCCTTCGACCAGCTCGAGGGTAAGACCGAGATCCTCGAGACCGGCGTGAAGGTCATCGACCTCCTGACCCCGTACGTCAAGGGTGGCAAGATCGGCCTCTTCGGTGGTGCCGGTGTCGGCAAGACCGTGCTGATCCAGGAGATGATCACCCGTATCGCCCGGGAGTTCTCCGGCACGTCGGTGTTCGCCGGCGTCGGTGAGCGCACCCGTGAGGGCACGGACCTGTTCCTCGAGATGGAGGAGATGGGTGTCCTCCAGGACACCGCCCTGGTGTTCGGCCAGATGGACGAGCCGCCGGGGACGCGTATGCGCGTCGCCCTCTCGGCCCTGACCATGGCCGAGTACTTCCGTGACGTGCAGGGACAGGACGTCCTGCTGTTCGTCGACAACATCTTCCGTTTCACGCAGGCCGGTTCCGAGGTCTCGACCCTGCTCGGTCGCATGCCGTCCGCCGTCGGTTACCAGCCGACCCTCGCGGACGAGATGGGCATGCTGCAGGAGCGGATCACCTCGACCCGTGGCCGGTCGATCACCTCACTCCAGGCGATCTACGTCCCCGCCGACGACTACACCGACCCGGCGCCCGCGACCACGTTCGCCCACCTCGACGCCACCACGGAGCTCTCCCGCTCCATCGCGTCGAAGGGCATCTACCCGGCCGTGGACCCGCTCACCTCGACCTCCCGGATCCTCGAGCCGGGCATCGTGGGCGAGGAGCACTACCGCGTGGCCCAGCAGGTCATCCAGATCCTGCAGAAGTACAAGGAGCTGCAGGACATCATCGCCATCCTCGGCATGGACGAGCTCTCCGAGGAGGACAAGGTCACCGTTCAGCGTGCCCGTCGCCTCGAGCGCTTCCTCGGCCAGAACTTCCTGGTCGCCGAGAAGTTCACCGGTCAGGTCGGCTCGGTCGTCCCGCTGTCGGACACCATCGAGGCGTTCGACAAGCTGTGCAAGGGCGAGCTGGACCACCTCCCGGAGCAGGCGTTCAACGGTATCGGCGGTCTGGACGATGTCGAGGCGGCCGCCAAGAAGCTCTCGGGGAAGTGACCGCTGACCATGGCTGACATCGAAGTCGAGTTCGTGACGGTCGAGCGCCGTTTCTGGTCCGGTACCGCCACCATGGTGGTCGCCAAGACCACCGAGGGCGAGATCGGTATCCAGTCCGGGCACGAGCCGCTGCTCGGCGAGCTGGACGCCGGTGGCACCGTGACGGTCTACACGGACGAGGGCAAGAAGGTCGCCGCCGTGCAGGGCGGGTTTCTCTCCGTGACAGCGAACAAGGTCAGCATCCTCGGCGAGACCGCGGAGTGGTCGGAGTCCATCGACCGCGCCGAGGCCGAGCGTGCGCTGTCCGAGGCAGGGGACGACCCGGCGGCTGCCGCAGCCGCACGCGGTCGCCTCCGGGCGGTCGAGAAGGCCGGCGCCTAGCAGTACGATACGGTCCGCCCGTGACCTGATGGCCGCGGCCACCGGAAGGGGTTGAGCAGATGGCGATCACCGGGATCATTCTCGGTGTCGTCGTGCTGCTCGTCCTCGCCCCGGTGGTCGCGGCCATCGTGTATCGGTTGGTCTTCGTCCGCCGGGATTCCACCTCGGTTCTCGTCAAACGCGACGGAGGAGAGGCGTGGCGCCACGGTGCCGTCCGGTATTCCGATACCGATCTGGCGTTCTACCGGTTGCTGAGCGTGCGGTTCGGGGCGGACGTCCGTCTGGACCGTAAGAGCCTCGAACTGGGCCCGCGGCGCCAGCCGACTGGTGACGAACTCGACGTGGCCGAGTCGGGGGAGCTGATCGTGTCCTTCTCCGGCCACGACCGCAGGGGCGGCATCAGGGAGGGCCAACTGTGTGTGGGTCCTGCCGAGCTGACCGCTCTGCTGGCGTGGGTGGAGGCCTGCTCCACCGAACAGGTCCGTTCTCCGGCCCGCCGTCGGCGCTGACGGCGTAGAGGGCCGTCCGGCCCATCCCGATTCCAGGAGGAACCGTGCGTCTCGTCGTCGCCACCTGTCAGGTCGACTACGTCGGCCGTCTGACGGCCCACCTGCCCATGGCACCCAGACTGCTCCTGGTCAAGGCGGACGGATCCGTCAGCGTGCACGCCGACGACCGCGCGTACAAGCCGCTCAACTGGATGACGCCACCCTGCTCGCTGGTCGAGCAGGAGCACCCGGAGGACCCCGGGCACCTCCTCTGGATCGTGGAGAACAAGGCCGGGGAACAGCTCCGCATCACGCTCACCGAGATCCACCACGACTCCCGTCACGAGCTCGGCGTGGACCCCGGTCTGGTGAAGGACGGGGTCGAGGCTCATCTCCAGGAGCTGCTGGCCGAACACATCGAGACTCTGGGCCCGGGGTACAGCCTGGTCCGACGCGAGTACATGACCGCGATCGGTCCGGTCGACATCCTGGGTCGGGACGCCGAGGGCGTCACCGTGGCCGTGGAGATCAAGCGCCGGGGTGAGATCGACGGTGTGGAGCAGCTCTCGCGTTACCTGGAACTGCTCAACCGCGATCCGCTCCTGTCCCCGGTGAGCGGCGTGTTCGCCGCCCAGGTGATCAAACCGCAGGCCAGGACACTCGCCGAGGACCGCGGCATCCGCTGCGTGACGCTCGACTACGACTCGCTCCGCGGGATCGAGTCGACGGACCTGCGGCTGTTCTGAGGGCAGGGGACCGGGTGCCGAGACGTCACAGACGCGTGGGTGCGGATCGTGCGATGCCCCGGCGCGAGGGACCCGGAGGCGGTGCCCTCGAGTCCGGACCGTCGGGAGACCCGGACGACTACCACGTCCGGCGTGTCCCCGGCTCGCGTGCCGGGAAGGACTACCGGTGCCCGGGTTGTGACCAGGTGGTCACCGCCGGCACCCCGCACGTGGTGGCGTGGCCGGACCGGCCCGGGGGCGACGACGAACGTCGCCACTGGCACAGCGGATGCTGGTCCGGGAGGGCCAACCGGGGTCTCACCCGTCGGTGGAGCTGAGCTGCGGGTCGACCAGCCCCGGGTCGGCGGGCATGACCGGATCGTCGTCCAGGCGGCCGGGAATGGGCTCCAGCCGGGCACGGATCGCCGCCAGATCGGCGAGTATGCGCTCTCGCACCGACCGCAGCTCCTCGGTGTGGCGACGCGCCGTGGAGACCAGGGAGGCAGCCTCGGACTCGGCGCGGCCGGTGGTCTCGCGCGCCTGCTCCTCGGCCTCCCGCCGGA
>NZ_JAALDX010000170.1 GCF_014145095.1 Dietzia sp. SLG310A2-38A2
CGGCCCTGCGCATCTCCGAGACCAGGTGCACGATGTCGACGGAACTGGAACTGGAACTGGAACCGGGTGCGGACATACCCCCAGTGTGCCGCCCCCGGCCGGACGCGGGACGGAATAGGCCCCGCGGGGCGCGGGTTGGACCGGTCATGGCCCCCTCCCCGATGCCCCTGTCCGTGATCGACTTCGCCTCCGTCCGCCCCGGTCAGTCCGTCGGGGAGGCGCTGCAGGACTCGGTGGCGTTGGCGCGCAGGGCGGAGGAGCTTGACTACGAGAGGGTCTGGTACTCCGAGCACCACAACATGGGGTCCATCGCCTCCTCGGCACCGGCGGTGCTCATGGCCCAGATCGCCTCGCAGACCGAGCGGATCCGGCTGGGTTCCGGCGGGGTGATGCTGCCCAACCACTCGCCGCTCGTGATCGCCGAGCAGTTCGGCACATTGGCAGAGCTGCACCCGGACAGGATCGACCTGGGGCTGGGCCGTGCGCCCGGCACCGACCCGCAGACGTTCCGCGCCCTGCGTCGCGAGCCGTCGGCCGCCGAGCACTTCCCCGACGACGTGCGTGAACTGCAGGCTTTCCTGGGAGACTCCCCGTCGGACCTCGCCCGCACCCGCGGGATCACCGCGACCCCGGGCCGGGGCACCAGGGTTCCCCTCTACATCCTCGGATCCTCGTTGTTCGGCGCCCAGCTCGCCGCGAAGTTCGGTCTGCCGTACGCGTTCGCCTCGCACTTCGCGCCCGACGCGCTCGAGCAGGCCTCGGCGGTGTACCGCGACCGCTTCGAGCCCAGTGAGCAGCTGGCCGAGCCGTACATGATCGCCGCGGTCAACGTGGTGGCCGACGACGACACCGGGCGCGCGGCCCGCGAACTGCACTGGTACCGCCGCCAGCGCGTCAAGCTCATGGCCGGACGCGGGCGCCACTTCTCGGACGAGGAGCTGGACATGGTGATGGAGTCGGCCGCCGGCCGCCAGATCCTGCACATGATCACCTACACCGCCGTGGGGGACGGCCCCGAGGTGCGCGACTACCTGCGGGACTTCGCCGAGCGCGCGGGCGCGGACGAGCTGATGATCGCCCCCGTGGGGTCGACCCGTGAGCGGGTCCACGGCACGCTGGACGTATTGCGCCGGTCCTGGAGTGACTGAAGTAGCCACGACGTGGTGCGCTTGGTCACGAATTCGCCATCAGGAGGTCCCACGGGTGGTTAAGGCCCCCCGGACCGGCCTAGAGTTGATCCATGGCGATTTCTGATGTAGGCGAGTACGCGCACCTTTCTCCCGAGCAGATCGACGAGCTGGGCCGGGAACTCGACGCGATCAGGGCCGACGTCATCGCCTCTCGCGGGGAACGGGACTACCGCTACATCCACGGCGTGATCCGGCTGCAGCGGGGGATCGAACTGGGAGCCCGTGCCGTCCTGTATCTCGGCGCACGGAACCGCACGGCCTGGGCGCTCGGCACGGGATCCCTTGCCGTGGCCAAGATCCTCGAGAACATGGAGATCGGTCACAATGTCCTGCACGGACAGTGGGACTGGATGAACGATCCGGAGATCCACTCCACCACGTGGGAATGGGATCTGGTCGGCAGCTCCGCGGACTGGAAGCACACCCACAACTACCTGCACCACAAGTTCACCAACATCGTCGGGCTGGACGACGACGTGGGGTTCGGCGTCCTGCGGGTCACGCGTGACGTGCCGTGGGAGCCCAGGTACTCCGCCAACCTCCTGGTCAACACCGTGTTGATGCTGGGGTTCGAATGGGGGATCGGGCTGCAGCACGTCCGGTTCCAGGACGCGTTCCCGGGCTCCGGTGCCACGCCCGCCGACCGGCGCACCGCCAAGGCGTTCCTGCGGAAGGCCGGCAAGCAGGTCCTCAAGGACTACGTCCTGTTCCCCGTGCTCGCGGGGCCGTCCGGGCGGGAGGCCCTCACCGCCACCGTCACCGCCAACATCATCCGCAACATCTGGACCAATGCGGTGATCTTCTGCGGTCACTTCCCGGACGGGGCGGAGAAGTTCACCCCCAAGGACGTGAAGAACGAGACGCAGGCCGAGTGGTACCTGCGTCAGATGCTCGGCAGCGCCAACCTCGACGGTGGCCCCGTCATGAACCTCATGTCGGGCAACCTGTCGTTCCAGATCGAGCACCACATGTTCCCCGACCTGCCGTCCAACCGGTACTCGGAGATCTCGTTGCGGGTCCGCGAGCTGTGCGAGCGGTACGACCTGCCGTATGTGAGCGGGCCACTGTGGAAGCAGTACCTGCAGTCGTGGCGCACCATCGCGCGACTCTCCCTGCCCGACCGGTACCTGCTCCGGACCGCCGACGACGCGGCGGAGACCCGCAGCGAGAAGATGTTCGACCGGTTGCCGCAGATGCCCGGCCTCGCGACGGCCCTGGCGGCGATCCGGCAGAAGGGGCGCCCCCAACTGGTCCACTGAGCGCTTTGGCAGACTGTCCGGCATGTCGCTGAAGAGCATGCTGGAGTCCGCCTCGCGCGGTGGGAGTGTCGAGGTCACGGACGGCTGGACGCAGGGCCGCGCGATCTACGGTGGCCTGACCGGAGCCCTGCTCCTCGCGTCGATCAAGGGTCGGCTGAGGGACGCCGCCGGAGACGGGTCCGGGGCCGGGTCTCCACATCCGTTGAGGTCGTTCACGGTGTCGTTCGTCGGTCCCGCCACGACGGGCGCGGTCGAGGTCCACGCCGAGATCCTGCGGGTCGGGAAGAACGTGACGCAGGGCCAGGCCACGCTGCGGCAGGACGGGAAGATCGTCGCCACGGCGCTCGCGGCGTTCGGGAAGCACCGCGACTCCACCATCGTCGTGGCCCCGAGGCATCCCATGCCGGAGTTGCCGGAGCCCGGGACGATCGAGCCGTTCCCCTACATCGAGAAGATGACCCCGGAGTTCTATCGGTTCCTCGCGTTGAGACAGGTCGGTGGCGCGCTACCGTTCACCGGCGCCGACACCGGTGACCTCTCGGGCTGGGCGCAGCTGCGTGAGGCCCCGGAGGAGTTCCACGAGGAGCATCTATTAGTACTCGCGGACGCGTGGCCGCCTGCGACCATCCAGATGCTCTCCGGGTTCGCACCCGCCAGCAGCCTGACCTGGACGCTGGAGCTGGTGGCGGAGATCGGTCCAGACACGATCCCGCCGGAGGCGGTGTTCGCCTACGAGGCGACCACCGATGCGTCCCGCGACGGGTACGCGCACACCCACGCCATGATGTGGCGACCGGACGGGGCACTGACGGCGATCAGCCGCCAGACCATCACCGTGTTCGGGTGACAGCCGGCGGCTGATCGGTCGGCGGCGGGACTCAGCCGGCGGCGCGGCTGGCCCTGCGGCGATCGCCGCCACGCGGCT
>NZ_JAALDX010000171.1 GCF_014145095.1 Dietzia sp. SLG310A2-38A2
CCGACGCGACCGGGGCCTCGACCTCCGCGGCGTTCGGGGCGGGTCGGGCGAGAAGCGTGGCCGGGCGCGGGACCGGCCGACGATGACAGCCGGGACGGGGTCCCACGTCTCGCCCCCGGACGTCCTCGACATCGTCTCCGTGGCGTTCGGGCGGCTGCTCAGGGAACACGGGGTGGCGGTCTCCCCGGCCGAGGTGGTGGAGGTGCGGACCGTCCTCGCACTGGTGGGGACCTCCCGGCCCGAGGTGCTGCGGCCGGCGCTCCGTGCGGTGACGGTCAAGTACCAGCGGGAGAACCGGGGATTCGACGCGGTCTTCGACCGCGTCTTCCTCGGTCTGCTGGAGGCCCGGGCCGAGGACGCCGGAGGGTCCCGAGGCGATGCCCCGCAGGTGGGGGCGCTGCCCGACGAGCTGGAACTGGACTCGGACGGGTCCTCGCCGTTCACCCCGTCGGACCTGGATCCGGCGGAGATCGGTGACCTGGTCGAGGGCGACGAGACGGCCCGTCGCGACGAGGACATCCACTACGACGACTCCGATTTCTCGACCGCGACGGGCGAGGAGGAGTTCGCGGTCGAGGAGGGGGCGGAGCGGTGGCAGTCCTCGGTCACCTACGAGATCGAGGTGGACCGCGCGTCGTCGGACCGGGTGGGGGAGATGGGGTCCTCCGCCATCTCGGTGTCCGGTGACGAATCATTGGACTTCGCGGACGCACTCGACGTCCTGCAGACCCTCGACGGCTATGACGCCCGACAGGTGTACGCGGGGCACGGTGACGACGGCGGGGCCCCGGCGGGCGAGCAGGTGGGGATGTTCGTCGACGCGGTCGTGGAGTTCCTGAGGAACCTTCCGGACGACGTCGCCGACGGCCGTGTCGACGACGACGAGCTCCACGGGGGCCCGGAGGCGTTCGACAGCGGGGACCTCGAGCGCGCGTCACACGAGGTGATGCGCCGGATCCGGGGTGCCCCCCGCCGGCGCTCCCGACCGTTCGCCCGCGGGGTGCTCGATTCGCGCTCCACCCTGCGTCGCGCCTGGGCGACGGACGGCGAGGCGTTCACCCTCATGAACCGCACGCGTGTCCCCGGACCGCTCAAGCTTCTGATCCTGGTCGACGTGTCGCTCTCGGTCCGTCCCGTCACCGGATTCGTGCTGCGGCTGGCCCAGAGCCTGCACCGCAAGGTCAACCGGTGTTCTGTCGTCGCCTTTGTCGACCGACCCGTCGACGTGACCGACCACCTCCTGTCGTCGACCGGTGCGGATGCCCTGGCGACCGTTCTGGCCGCCCCCGGTCTGGATCTCGAGGCCAGCAGCGACTACGGGCGGATGTTCGCCGAGCTCCTCGACCGGCACGGCGACCTGATCGACGCCCGGACCTCGGTCCTCGTCGTGGGTGACGGGCGGAGCAACGGCCTGGATCCGCGGGAGGACCTGGTGGGGCGGATCAGCAGGCGGGCCCACCGGATGGCGTGGATCACCCCGGAGGCCCGGAGGTACTGGAACCGGCCCACGTGTGGGCTGAGCGCGTACGCCCGGCACCTGGACGGGGTGGTGACCGCGCGCGACGCCGCAGAACTGTCCGAACGGGCAGGTCTGCTGGGAAGCTCGCTCGCCTGACATGACCCGGGCCTATCGTGTGGTCATGTCGTCGGAAGGCCGGGTGGCCAAGTTCCACGCGCCGGAGATCCTCTTCGGCTTCGGTGCCCTGCCCGAGGCCGCGACGGCCGCCATGGGGCTGGGCGCACGCCGTCCCCTCGTCGTCACCGATCCGTGGCTCGAACTCACCCCGTGGCCGGGCACGGTCGTCGACGCGCTGAGGGCGCGGGGCGCCGAGCCGGTCGTGTGGTCCGACGTCCGGCCGAACCCGCGGGCGTCCCAGATCCTCGAGGGCGCGCTGACCTATCACTCCTCGGGGTGCGACGTCATCGTGGCGGTGGGCGGCGGCTCGGTGATCGACGCGGCCAAGGGGGTCGCGCTCGTCGTCTCCAACGGCGGACACGTCCTCGAGTACGAGGGGGTCGACCGGGTCCGGCTGCCGCTGCCCCCGGTGGTGGCCGTGCCGACGACGGCCGGCAGTGGCGCCGACGTCTCCCAGTTCTGCGTGGTCAACGACTCGGACCGGAGGACCAAGGTGACCATCGTGAGTCGCTCGCTGGTGCCGGACGTGACGGTCATCGACCCGGCCACCCACGCGACCGTCCCCGAGGACGTGCGGGCGGCCACGGCGATCGACGTGCTCTCGCACGGGGTGGAGGCCTACTTCTCCCGCGCGGCGGGTCCGTTGACGGACTCCCACGCCCTGCGGTCCGTGGAGCTGTGCGCGCGGTCGCTCGACAGGCTCGGGGGCGGCGAGAGGCACGGCGACGGGCAGCTGGAGGACATGGCGCTCGCGTCCCTCGAGGCGGGAATGGCGTTCAGCAACGCCGTCCTCGGGGCGGTCCACGCGATGAGCCATCCGGTCGGCGGCCGGTACGACTCGTCGCACGGTCAGATCAACGGGGTCCTGCTGTCCCACGTCGTCCGGCACAACGGGATCGTCATGCCCGCGGACCGCATGTCGGACCTGGCGCGCGCCGCCGGGGTCGCCGTCGGGTCCCGGGGTGGCCAGGTGACGGACCGGGTGGCGGACCGCTTCCGGGACCTCGCGGAGGCGGTCGGGATCCCGTCGGGGCTCGCGCAGCTGGGGGTCCGTGCCGAGGACATCCCCACGTTGGCCGCGCACGCGCTCGACGATCTGTGCATGGCCACGAATCCGCGTCCCGTCACCCTCGAGGACGTCGAACGACTGTACCGGGAGGCGTCATGACCGAGGGGCCCACGGATCTGGACTCCCTCCTGGGCCTGCGGTCGGTCAAGAGGAGCTTCTTCGACCAGTACCGGGCGGCGGAGTCGAGGCTGCGCCGCTCCATGCACGCGCTCGATCGTGTCTCCGGGGCGCTGGTGCGGACCGCCGAGGGGCCCGAGGAGCTGATGCTGTCCGTCCTCAGGGTCGCCTACGACCAGCTCGACGCCGAGTGGGCGCTGGTCGCCCTCCGGGACGGTCAGCTCCCGTCCGTCGAGCCACGGCACGTCATCGTGGACCCCGAGGGGCGGTTCGTCGCGTTCGAGGGGCGGGATCTGGCGCCGGTCCCGGAGGGGCTGCCCAAGGGTGTGGTCAACGTGCTGCTCGCGGTCCTCCGCGGAGGCCGGTCCACCGAGGTCGCGGAGGCCGGAGGTCCCGACGCGGTGACCGTGCCGCTGATCCTGCACGGCGGGGTGATCGGGGGACTGGCGTCCTGGCGCCACCCCGGGCGGCCGGCCGACGACATCGACACGGTGGTCCTGCGGATCCTCGCCGCGCAGGCGGCCGTGGCACTGCACAACTCCGTGCTGTTCCGGGACCAGGAGACGTTGCTCGCGCGGGCGGAGGAGGCGTACGAGGAGGCCCGGGGGCACGTGGTGGAGCTGTCCCGGCGGAACTCCGAACTGGAATTGGCCCACCGGGAACTCGACGCCGCGCATCGCCAGCGGATCCTCGACGTGGAACGGTCGCGGATGGCCCGGGAACTCCATGACAGTGTGTCCCAGCTCGTCCTCGGCGCGGGGATGCATCTCCAACTCGGACTCGATGCGGTGGGACAGGCCGACCAGCAGCGGCCGCTGCTCGAGAAGGCGGTGCACCTGACCGACCAGGCCGTCGAACAACTGCGGTCGGTGATCTACGCCCTGCGCACGATCGATGACGGGCGGTTGAGCCGGCTGATCGAGGACCTGTGCCGCCTCCACGTCCCGTCGAGCATGACCACCGAGGTCTGGGTGCTCGGCAGCGAGGTCCCGACGACCCCCGGGATCGAGCACGAGCTGCTCCGGATCGCCGGCGAGGCGCTCTCGAACGCCGCGAGGCATTCGCGGGGGAACGGCGTGGTGGTGACCCTGGACTTCGGTGACGAGGCCGTGGGACTGACTGTGGAGGACGACGGGGTGGGGCGACCGGAGGACCTGCGGAACCTGCTCGAGGGCGTGCGGACCGGCTCCCCCGAGGAGCGTCACGGTCTGGTCAACATGAGGGAGAGGGCGGAGCTGGTGGGAGGAGTGATGCGCATCGCGGAGTCCGACCTGGGCGGGGTGGCGATCACGGTGGTGGCGCCCGGCGTCGACGGCCTTGGTCGGCGGCCGGTCCGATGACCCCGCCGGCGGCCGGCCCCACGACCCCACCGGCGACGATCCGCACCGTGCTGGTGGACGACCACGCCGTCCTGCGTGAGGGACTGCGACTGATGCTGGAGCGGGAGCCCGACCTCGAGGTGGTCGGCGAGGCGTCGACCGCGGACGCGGCGCTGGAGGTCATCAACTCGACCCGCCCGGACGTCGCGGTGATCGACCTCAAACTCGGGAGCGGCTCCGAGCTCGACGGGTTGCGGGTCTGTGCGGCGGTCCGGGACCTGTTCCCCGACGTCGCCCCCCTGGTGCTCACGACCTTCCTCGACAAGGCGATCGTCGTGCGGGCGGTCCGGGCGGGGGCCCGGGGATACGTGGTCAAGAACGTGGACGTGACCGAGTTGGTGACGGCCGTCCGGTCGGTCTCGGCGGGGCAGAGCGCCTTCGACACCCGGACCGCGTCCATGGTGCTCGACGCGCTCAAGGGCGTGGGCTCGGCGTCCGAGGCCCTGTCGGCCCGGGAGATCGAGGTCCTGAAACTGCTGGCGGAGGGCATGTCCAACAAGGAGATCGGTCAGGCGCTGTTCATCTCGGCCACCACCGCCAAGTTCCACATCAGCAACATCCTGCGCAAGCTCAAGGTCTCGCGGCGTGCCGAGGCGGTGTACGTGGCCAGTCGGCAGGGCCTGCTCTGACCGCCTCCGCCGACCCGCCCTGACCGGCGCCGACCCGCCCCAACGGGAAGAGCGTTCCGCACACCCTCTTCTCGGCAATCGTGTGCGGAACGCTCTTATCGATGGGGTCGGGGTCGGGGGTCGGCGGCGGGGCCTCGGCGGTCGGGGTCGGCGGCGGGGCGGGTCATCTGTCCACCACGAGCCACCCGCCGTGGTGCTGGTCGACCCGGGTCCGCACACCGGAAGCCCAGCGGTCGCCGACAGCCTCGATCCGGGCGGCGAGGGCCGTCAGCGTGGGGATGTCGAAGGTCCGGACATGGCCGTACTGGGCCACGGCGACGGACTCGAAGGGCACGGCGATCACCAGGCGTCGCCGCGCCAGACGGAGTGCGTCGCGGACCATGTCCCAGCCGGCGTCCTCGTCGAGGTGCTCGAGGACGTGGACGAGGTAGACGGTGTCCGCGGCGTCCGTGGCCAGGGGGGTCGTCCGCGCGTCGAGGCAGACGGGGATGGGTAGGGCGGCGCCGGCGGGTGCGCAGGTCCGGAGCAACCCGAGGACGGCGGGGTCGAGGTCCACGGCGATGGTCCTGACACCCTCGCGGGCGAGCCGCAGGGACAGGAACCCGAAGCAACATCCGATCTCCACCGCGGAGTCGCCGACCATCTCCGCCACCGCCCGGTCGTGGACCGGGGAGAACGGGCAGACGCCGCTGGCCAGTGCCGAGATCGACGACCGGTAGTAGGCGGACCAGCACTCCTGCCAGCTCCCGTCCCGGCAGGTCACGAGCGCGGTCACGGCCCGGTGGAACTCGTCGACGGTGTGCAGGACCCCGGTGGCGAGCAGATCGCGGGACATGGCCGGGATCAGCGCCTCGCTGACCTCGTCGTCGTCGAGGTCGTGCCCGATCCGCACCCGACGGTCGTCGGCGATCACGGTGAACGCCCCGAAGCGCCGGCCCGGTCCGCCCCGGATCGCCGAGATCGCCCGGCTCGTCCCGCGTGTCGCTGTGGTCTCCATGGGGGCAGACGGTAGGGCGGCCGGGACGTCCGCGGCGAGAGGATCCGGTGGATTCCGGCAGGTCGAACGGGTGGGGCCCTGCCCGGTCGGGCAGTGGACGCACGCGATCGGCCGGGGTCGCCCGTCGTGCAACGTTGCTGCAACCCTGCCGCGCATAGTGTTCTACATCACAGCGACGACCACGGGGGTCGCGCGGAGGAGAAGGAGGGGCACCATGCCCGTTTTCGCACAGCCCGGCGCCGATGGTTCGGTGATGTCCTACGAGGGCCGCTACGAGCACTTCATCGGCGGCGAGTGGGTGGCACCCGTCAAGGGCCAGTACTTCGAGAACGTCACCCCGATCACCGGCCAGGTCTTCTGCGAGGTCGGCCGCGGCACGTCCGAGGACATCGAGGCGGCCCTGGACGCCGCGTGGGCCGCCGCCCCCGGCTGGAACGCCGCCTCCGCCGCCGAGCGGTCCCTGGTCCTGCTCCGGATCGCCGACCGTATGGAGGAGAACCTCGAGGCCATCGCGCTGGCCGAGTCGTGGGACAACGGCAAGCCGATCCGCGAGTGTCTGGCCGCCGACATCCCGCTGGCGATCGATCACTTCCGCTACTTCGCCGGCTGTATCCGCGCGCAGGAGGGCGGGATCTCGCAGATCGACGAGGACACCGTGGCGTACCACTTCCACGAGCCGCTCGGCGTGGTCGGGCAGATCATCCCGTGGAACTTCCCGGTCCTCATGGCGGTATGGAAGCTCGCCCCGGCACTGGCCGCGGGCAACTGCGTGGTGCTCAAGCCCGCCGAGCAGACCCCGGCGTCGATCCTGTTCCTCATGTCGGTGATCGGCGACCTGCTCCCGCCGGGTGTCGTGAACGTGGTCAACGGTTTCGGCACCGAGGCCGGCAAGCCGCTGGCCTCCAACCCCCGGATCCGCAAGGTCGCCTTCACCGGCGAGACCACCACCGGGCGCCTGATCATGCAGTACGCCTCGGAGAACCTCATCCCCGTGACCCTCGAGTTGGGTGGTAAGAGCCCCAACATCTTCTTCGAGGACGTCATGGACGCCGACGACGACTTCCGTCAGGCCGCGCTCGAGGGCTTCGCGATGTTCGGCCTCAACCAGGGCGAGGTGTGCACGTGCCCCTCGCGTGCGCTGGTGCAGAAGTCCGTCTTCGACGAGTTCAGCGAGCTCGCGATCGAGCGCACCAACAAGATCACCCAGGGCAACCCGCTCGACACCGACACCATGCTCGGTGCGCAGGCGTCCAACGACCAATTGGAGAAGATCCTGTCCTACATCGACATCGGCAAGCAGGAGGGTGCGGACGTCCTCACCGGCGGCGCCCGGGCCGAACTGGACGGCGACCTCGCGGGCGGCTTCTACGTGCAGCCGACCGTGTTCCGCGGCCACAACAAGATGCGGCTGTTCCAGGAGGAGATCTTCGGGCCGGTGCTCTCCCTGAGTTCGTTCACCGACTTCGACGACGCCATGACGATCGCCAACGACACGCTCTACGGCCTGGGCGCCGGCGTGTGGTCGCGCAACGGCACCACCGCCTACCGGGCCGGTCGCACCATCCAGGCCGGCCGGGTGTGGACCAACACCTACCACCAGTACCCGGCCCACGCGGCGTTCGGCGGCTACAAGCAGTCCGGCATCGGGCGCGAGAACCACCGCATGATGCTCGACCACTACCAGCAGACCAAGTGCCTGCTGGTGAGCTACTCGGGCAAGCCGCAGGGCTTCTTCTGAGCCGCGGCGGATCAGAGGAGGAGGGACCGGTCATGGACGATGTCTGCGGACTCCCCTCGGGCGGGAGCGTTCCCATCGCGGCGCGCGCCCTCCCGCCGGAGGCGGCGCCTCCCGGTCTCCCGCCGCGCGTCGTGGTCACCGAGCCGGCCGCCGAACTCATCCGTGAGCTCGTCGGCCGCCACGGCCCGGTGATGTTCCACCAGTCGGGCGGGTGCTGCGACGGGTCGGCACCGATGTGTTACCCCGACGGTGAGTTCCGCGTGGGACAGCGCGACGTGCTGGTGGGGGAGGTCGACCTCGGCGCGGACGGTCCGTCCGGAGCCGACCGGTCCGGACCACCGGA
>NZ_JAALDX010000172.1 GCF_014145095.1 Dietzia sp. SLG310A2-38A2
CAGGACATGCCCCATGGACACGCGCACCACCCGCCGGTAGAGCGGGTCCCCGGTCGCGGCGCCGAAGAGCACCCCGTCGACACCGAGCGCCGCGCAGTTGCGGAAGATCGCCCCGAGGTTCTCGGGGTCGTTGACGCCCTCGAGCACCACGAGGGTCCGGGCCCCGTCCACGACGGCGCCGACCTCCAGCGGGGTCGGCCGGTCGGCGGCGGCGAGGATGTCGCGGCTGGACCGGAACCCGATCACCTCGCTGAGCACGTCCTTGGTGGTGCGCAGGTACACGGCCCCGGCGGCACGCTCGTCGACGTCCCATCCCTCGGCGGTCGCCTCGCGCCGCAGCTGCTGCAGTCGCGCGTCGGTCCCCAGCAGGACGTGCGGACGGAACCGGGACAGCAGCATCCGACCCACCACGTAGGTGCCCTCCGCGATCACCAGGCCCCGGCCGCCCGGCAGGTCGGGGCGGCGGTCGGAGTGGTTGAGGTCGCGGAGATCGTCCAGCCGGGGATCGGCGGGATCGGAGACGTCGACGACGAGCACTGCCCGCGCCGCTCAGGCCAGCAGGTCGGTGATGGGCCCGATCGCGAAGAACACGAGGAACGCCGCCGCGACCACCCACAGCAGCGGGTGCACCGACCGGGCCTTGCCTGTGGCGGTGGCCATCACGACCCAGGCCACGAACCCGATGCCGATGCCGTTGGCGATCGAGTAGGTGAACGGCATGGTGACGATCGTGAGGAAGGCCGGCAGCGCGATCGAGAAGCGGGTGAAGTCGATATTGACGATCTGCGACATCATGAGCGCGCCGACCACTACGAGTGCGGGGGCCGCCGCCTCCACGGGGACGACCTCGTACAGCGGGGTGAAGAACATCGCGACGAGGAAGAGGACCCCGGTGACGATGTTCGCCAGGCCGGTGCGGGCGCCCTCGGCGATACCTGTGGCCGACTCGAGGAAGACGGTGTTGGACGACGACGAGGTGAAGCCACCCGCGACGGCACCGACGCCCTCGACCACGAGCGCGGTCTTCATGTTGGGCAGATTGCCCTTCTCGTCCATCAGCCCGGCCTCCTTGCCCAGGCCCGTGAAGGTGCCCATGGCGTCGAAGAAGTTGGCGAGCAGCAGGGTGAAGACGAACAGGCTGGCCGCCAGGGGGCCGATGCGGACGAACGCGCCGAAGAGATCCACCTGCCCGATGAGGGACAGGTTGGGCAGCCCGCCGAGCGTCTCGGGGACCCCCGGGACCGCGAGGTTCCACCCGGTGGGCGAGGGCTCACCGTCGACGAAGGACGGGCCGGCGTTCGCGATGGCCTCGACGATGATGGCCACCACGGTGGTGACCACGATGCCGATGAAGATGCCGCCGCGCACCTGCCGGGCCACAAGCACCCCACACAACAGGAGCCCGAACGCGAACACGGCGGTGGGCCACGACGCGATCGACCCCTCGATCCCCAGTCCCACGGGGACCGTGGTGCCCGCGGCGTCGGGGAGTCGACGTACGAAACCGGAGTCGACGAAGCCGACCATAGCGATGAACAGCCCGATGCCCACGGCGATGGCGGCCTTGAGGTCCGACGGGATGGCGTCGAAGACGGCCTTGCGGAACCCGCTCACCGCCAGGATGACGATGATGATGCCCTCGATGACGATCAGCCCCATGGCCTCGGCCCACGTGACCTGCCTGGCGATGGTGACCGCGACGAGGGAGTTGATGCCCAGGCCGGTGGCGAAGGCGAAGGGGTAGCGGGCGATCGCGCCGAACGCCACCGTCATCACACCGGCGGTGAAGGCGGTGACCGCGGCGATCTCGATGATCGACAGTTGGTTGCCCTCGACGTCGACACCCGAACCGAGGATCAGCGGGTTGAGCACGATGATGTAGGCCATCGCGAAGAAGCTGACCAACCCGCCGCGCACCTCGCGGGCCACCGTCGAACCGCGCTCGCTGATCTTGAAGTACCGGTCGACGGCCCCGATCCGTACTGGGGACTGCGACGGGGCCCCGGCGCTCTGCGACATCTGGAGACCTTCCTGGCGGTGGGTGAGGAACCGTCATAGAGTAACCGCCCCCGCGCCTGCGGTAGCGTCGCGGTCATGACGGACAGGCCGACCGAGCCGCAGGCACCCCGGATCCCGGCCTACCTGCTGGATCCGCGGCCCGTCGTCCTCATCGGAACCCTCGCGTGGACCCTCGCCCTCCTGGCGATGATGCTCATGGAGGAGGTCGACATGCGCGCGGTCATCCTCTGCGCGGTGGGCGTGGGCGTGGGTGCGATCGGCACGCTCGTGTACGCGCTCCAGCGGCGTGCGGTCCTGCGCGGCAGCGCGGGTGCACAGGGCGGGCTCGACTTCGACCGCACCTGAGAAGTCGGCCGGATCAGGCAGCCCGGCGGGGACAGGGAGATCGGCGGGGACAGGGAGATCGGCGGGGTCAGGCCTGGTCGGAACCGCTCGCCTGCCCGGTCTCCCCCACCTCGTCCTCCTGGTCGGACGCCTCCCGCGCCCGGGCGGCGGAGGCCGCCAGTTGCTGGGGCAACACCACCACGTCCACGGCGGCGTCGTCATACGCCTCGGCCACCGGGGCGGAGGACTCCGTGGCCACCTGCACCTCGCTGTGGGCGCCGCAGCCGTACTGGAGATGCACCACCTGCCCGTCGGCGGAATACTCGTTGGCGCACACCCCGAACATCGTCCCCAACGAGCCGGAGACGGGTACCAGGAATCCGCAGGACCCGCAGTGATGCTTGGCTCCGCGCGCGATCTCGGTGTCCGGGCCCCGTTCGGCGGCCCATCGGGCGGCGGCGGCCGATCGGCCCTCCCGGCTCAGGTGCCGGGGCCTGCCGAGCCCCACGGGGCCGGCGACCTCGTCGAGTCCGTCGTCCCCCGTGAGGAGCTGTCCCGGGACCAGCCTCTCGTCGTCGTCCGCCGGGGGCAGCAGATCACCCGCACCCAGATCGCCCGGGCGGATCCTCTTCTCCCACGGCACCCACTCCGGGGCCACCACCGAATCGGGACCGGGGAGGAGCGAGATCTCGTCGACCGTCAGCTCGCCGCCGGGGACCAGAGCCAGGACGCAGGCCCAGTACCACCCGCGGTATCCGGGGAGTTCCGAGGCGAACCGGTGCGTCGTGGTGAACGGCGCCTCGACCACGGACCCCCGGTGCTCTCCCACGCCGTCAGTCGCGAACTCCTCCACGGCGGCACGCGCCACGTCGACGCCCGAGGCGAGTCTCTCGCGCAGGGCCTCGTCGAAGCCCGAGGCCTGATCGGTGCTCACGGGGTCCGCCTCCTGATCCGTGCCTACCTCGGTGTTCACCCGACCCATTATGCGCGTCATCGCGACGACGTCGCGGTCCGGCCCGTCGTACGGCATCCTTGAGGCATGCGCAGCGTCCTCGGCACCCTCGGCCCTCTCGCGGTCTCCCTCTCCCTCGTCGGCGCCGTCGCGGCGTGTACCGCGACCGGTTCCGACGAGGCCGGGAGCGCCACGTCCCCCGGCGCCTCCCTCGCGTCGTCGAGCATGCCCACCGGGTCGGGTTCCGGCTCCGGCGACGCGGGCGGCGGGCAGGTCCCGGTGGGCCCGTCCGAGCCCCGGCCCGCTCGCGGTTCGGTCGAGGTCGTCCGGACCCTGCCGCACGACCCCACGTTGTTCACCCAGGGCCTGCAGGTGGTGGGTGACGAGATCTACGAGTCGACGGGCCGGTACGGCAGCTCGCAGGTGCAGCGCCGCCCACTGGCCGGTGGCCCGCCCGCCGTGTCGGTACCGATGGCCAACGACGAGTTCGGTGAGGGCCTGGCCGTCACCCCGGACACCCTCTGGACCCTGACCTGGACCAACGGGATCGCCCACAACCGTGACCCGCAGACCCTTGAGGTGCGCTCCGAGGTGCCGTACGCGGGCGAAGGGTGGGGCCTGTGCCACGACGGTGCACGGTTGATCATGAGCGACGGCTCCGACCGACTGACCTTCCGTGACCCAGTCACGTTCGAGCCCACCGGCACGGTCTCGGTGACCTCCGGGGGGACGCCTGTGGTCCGGGTCAACGAACTGGAGTGCGCGGACGGCACCGTCCTGGCCAACGTCTGGATGACCGACGAGGTCATCCGCATCGACCCCGCCACCGGCGCGGTCACCGCCATCTATGACGCCTCGGCCCTCGAGCAGCCCCGGCCGGCCGACCGGGAAGCCGTCCTCAACGGGATCGCCGCTCTCCCCGGTTCGAAGAACGTGCTGCTCACCGGGAAGCTGTGGCCGTCTCTCTACGAGGTGCGCCTCATTGGCTGATCGCTCTCCCGGGCCGGCACGCCGGGCCGCGGCCACCGTCGGCCGAGGTGTCCGGCGGGTCTTCCACGCCGACGGGGCGGACCGATCGGGGCTCTCGCAGCTGAGTTACGTCACCGTCGCCAACTTCGCGTGCGACGCCATCCTCGCCGTCGCCCTGGCCAATACGTTGTTCTTCTCCGCCGCCACCGCCGAGTCGCGCGGCAATGTGGCGCTGTACCTCCTCGTCACGGTGGCACCGTTCGCGCTGATCGCCCCGGTGATCGGGCCGGCACTCGACCGCCTGCGCAGCGGGCGGCGCCTCACGGTGTCGTTGACCTTCACCCTGCGGGCGGTGCTCGCGGTGATCCTCGCGCTCAACTTCGACTCCTGGCTGCTGTACCCCCTCG
This sequence comes from Dietzia sp. SLG310A2-38A2, assembly GCF_014145095.1. Taxonomy (GTDB): domain Bacteria; phylum Actinomycetota; class Actinomycetes; order Mycobacteriales; family Mycobacteriaceae; genus Dietzia. The sequence goes on from NZ_JAALDX010000172.1 coordinate 4,672, forward strand.
CGCTGGGGATGCTCGTGTTGTCCAAGACGTTCGGGGTGGTCAAGGCATCGATCACACCTCACGTCCTGCCGCCGGCGCTCGACCTGGTCCGGACCAACTCCCGCCTGACGGTGCTCGGCCACGTGGGCGGGTCACTGATCGCGGGGGCCCTGGCCGGGGCCGTGTCGTGGGTGTGGGGCTCCGACGCGGCCCTGTGGCTGCTCGCCGCGGTCGCGCTCGTCGCGGCGTACGTCGCGATGACCATCCCCGCCCACGCCG
>NZ_JAALDX010000173.1 GCF_014145095.1 Dietzia sp. SLG310A2-38A2
GCGGAGGCGTTCATCCCGCGTGTCACGGGGGCCGGCAAGGACGTGATCGTGTGCTCGTGCGGCGTGTTCGCTCGGCACGAGGACCCACAGGACCTCATCGGGGACGGCCCGGGCCGCGTCCTCGTCCCCGCCGGGGCCGTGGGCGGACTGGACGTCCTCGCGGCGGCGGCAAGGGCGGGCACCGATCGTGCCGCCCTTCGCCACTTCACCGTCAAGAGCCCGGCGGCCCTGGGTGTCGAGGAGGCCCTGGACGCCCCACTCGAGGTCTTCCGCGGATCTGCGCGGCAGGCCGCGTTGGAGTTCCCCCGCACCTCCAACGCCTCCGTGGCACTCGCGCTCGCGACCCTTGGCCTGGACCGCGTGGAGGCGATCGTGGTGGCCGACCCCGAGGTGCATCGAACCCGACACGTGGTGGAGTGGAAGTCCCCGGTGGGCCGCTACGACATGTGTTTCGAGAACGCGGTCGATCCTGACTCCGGCGGCCGGACCTCGGCGATCACGGCGTGGTCGGTGGCCGGGGTCCTCACCTCGATCAGGGCGGGGGCCGGACCCGGGGTGGTGGTCGTGGGCGCGGCCCGACCGGTGGATGGTGTCCGGGTGACGCCATAGCGTGGAGGACCCAGCCGCTACGAAAGGTGTCCCATGACCCACGCACGGCCCTCCGACCCCGACCCCGGCCAGAGCCCCGATCTCGACAGCGGCGGCTCGCCCGACGGCCCGCAGACCCCGGACTCCGATTCCACGTCGATGCAGTCCGACAGCGCCACGGAGAAGCAGAGCCCGACCCAACAGCAGAGCCCCACCCCGACGCCGTCCAAGAAGGGGGCGTACATCGCGATCGTCGTCATCGTCCTCGTCGTCCTCCTCCTGGTCATCGGGCTCGCGGGTTACGCATACGAAGTGTTCTGATCATGTCCGCCGCGTTCGACACCGTGATCATCGGAGCGGGCAACGCCGGGGTCTCCCTGGCGGCGCGCCTGCGCCGGGACGGCCGGCAGAACATCGCTCTGGTGGACCCGAGTCCCGTCCACCGCTACCGGCCGATGCTCAACTACGCCGCCACCGGCCTGGCACCCATGAGGCGGTACGAACGCGCGATGACGAGCGTCGTCCCCGCCGGCGTACAACTGCTCCCCCACCTGGCCGGGCGGGTCGACACGGACGCCCACACCGTCACCCTCGGTCCGCGCGAGGAGGGCCCCACTGTCACCTACGAGGACCTGATCGTCTGCCCCGGCCTGACCCCTCGGTGGGACGCGATCCCCGGACTGGACAAGGCCTACGTCGCCGGATGGGCGGCATCGGCCCACGTGCCCGAGTACGCCGGTCGCGCATGCGCCGCGCTGGTCCGCCTTCGTGAGGGGACCGTGGTGTTCTCGGTGCCACCCGAACCCGCCTCCTGCGGCGGGACCGTGCTCAAGGCCATGTTCCTGGCGTGTGACCGCTGGCGGCGCGAGAAGGTGCTCGATCGTATCGATGTGCACCTGGTGACCCCGTTCCGCGGACTGCTCGGACTCGAACCGTGCGACTCGCGGTTGCACTCGTACCTCCGGGAGTACGGCGTCACCGTCCACGAGGGGTCCGAGGTCGCCGCCGTGGATCACCACTCCCGCACCGTCACGCTCGACGGCCCGGTCCCCACCACGATCGAGGACGTCGACCTGGCCTACGTCACACCTCTGAGCCGCGCGCCGAAGTTCATCGCCGACGCCGGGTTGTCCGACGGGGGTGACGCCGGGCTCGTCGACGTGGACCCCCGGCTCCTGCGCCACACGCGAGTCGACTCGGTCTGGGGTCTGGGCGACGCCGCGACCATCGATACCCGCCCGTCCGGTGGGGCGTTGCGGTCCCAGGTGGCGGTGGTCGCCGACAACCTGCGCGCGGCCCGGGACGGCGGCCCCGGTTCACGGTACGACGGCTACACGATCATCCCGATCGCCGTGAGCCGCGACCGACTGATGCTGGTCGAGCACGACCGGGACGGCCGGCCGGCGCCGTCTGTGCGCGGGATCGACCTGACCGTGCCCAGACGCTCGACCTACGCGTTCGACCGATACCTGCAGCCGGTGGTCTACTTCCGGAAGCTCCTTCGGGGTCGGGTCTGAGAGCGGGTCAGTCCCGCGACCCGGCCCCGGCACACAGTGCGGCCTCGATCATGTCGTAGAGGTGCGCCACGACTTCCTCGAACCGCGCGTTGACCACGGTGTTGCGGGCGTCCCGACGGTCCTCGTAGACCGCCAGCGCCCCGGTGAACATCTGGGTGGCCAGGTCGATGCGTTCGAACGCCACCCGCCGCGGCAGGTGGGAGAGCACGTCGATCAGCCGCACCACCACGTCGTCGGTCGCCGTCCGCAGATCCGCCTCCGGGATGCCGGGTGCCATGACCGGCCCGACCCGCTGCAGGAACCGCGCGTAGTGCGTGGCCTCGGGGTGGGTGCGCAGGAGCTCGACGATGGGCTCGAACAGCACCCCGACGAGGGTGTGCAGGTCGTAGCCCAGTCCCTGCTCGTCGGCCGTGGCCAGCCGCGCCTTCCGGGCGGAGTCCAGGGAGATGATGCGGCGACGCAACACCTGCAGGATCAACCCGTCGCGGCTACCGAAGTGGTACTGGACCGCCGAATTGTTGCGTTGACCGGCCGCCGTCGCGACATCGCGCATCGAGACGTCGTCCAGCCCCCGCTCGCTGATCATCTTCTCGGCGACCTCGATCATCGCCGTCTTGGCGTCCTTTGCCTCACTGGAATCACCGGCCTCCCTGGAGTCACCGGACTCCTCGGCATTCCCTGAGTCCTCGGAGATGCCGGTCACGTCGGCTGCGCTCTCCTCGGCTGTGGTCTCATCAGATCTTCGCTGCACCGGGACTCCACTTCCGACCTGCCGCCTCGCCCAGCTGATTGAAACTGAGCACCGTCAGGAATAGTACGACCGCCGGGACCCCGACGAGATACGGGTGTCGCTGGAAATCGGACTGACCGGCACTGATCATGTTGCCCCACGTCGGTTCCGGCCGGGGAATGCTCAGCCCCAGGTAGCTCAGCGAGGCCTCGGCCACGATCAGCACGGCGACGAGCATGAAGCTGTAGGAGAAGACCGGTTGGACGATGTTCGGGGTGACCTCCCGCAGCATGATCCGCAGCTCGCCCGCCCCGAGCGACCGCGCCGCGGTGACGAACTCCCGACCGGCGAAGCTCATCGCGTTGGCCCGGACGAGCCGTGCGTAGGCCGGGACCACCATGATCCCGAGGGCGAGGGTGATGTTGGGCAGCGTCGGGTCGAGCACCGTGACGATGGCGATGAGCAGGATGAGGGACGGGAACGCCAGCAGGGTGTCGGTGATGATGGAGACGATGCGGTCGGTCCACCCACCCCGGTAGCCGGCCACCAACCCGAGCGCGCCACCGATCAGGGCCCCGACCAGGACACCGCCGATACCCACGACCAGGGACACCCGGGCGCCGTAGAGCAGGCCTCCCAGGATGTCCAGGCCCTGGCTGTCGGTGCCGAGTGGGTGCTCGGACAACAGGTCGGGGGCGAGGGTCGACGGCGTCATCAGCGCGAGGGACGGATCGCGCGCCTCGCTCAGCGGCAGGAAGTCCACGAACAGCGCGCCCAGAACGATGAGGATCGTCCAGCCCAGCGCGAGCGCGGTGCCGAGTCCGGACACCCGGGGCATCCGTGGTCGGCGGCGCACCGGCGTGGCCGCGGCCACGGTGGTGTCCGCGACGACGGGGGCGGTCGAGGCAGGGTCCCCCGCGACACCGCCGGCCGGGGCGGCCCCGGGACGGGTGGCGTCAGAGCGGGTGGCGTCGGAGCGGGTCGAGTCGGTGTCAGCCACGGCGGATCCTCGGGTCGATGAGTGCGTACGTGACGTCGACGGTCATGTTGACCAGGACGTAGAACACGGCGATCACGATCACCCCGCCCAGGACTACCGGCAGGTTGTCGTTCTGGACGGCGTCGACGATCATGCTGCCCATGCCCGGGAGGTTGAACAGCCGCTCGACCACCACCGTCCCGCCGATGAGCCGGCCCAGGCTGATGCCGGCGAGGGTGATGATGGAGACAGTGGACGGTCGCAGTGCCTCCGCGACGAGGACATGCCGGGTGGGCATGCCCTTGGCGCGCGCCGAGAGGACGAAGTCCTGCTGGAGGGTGGAGATCATGTCGGTCCGCAGGACTCGGGTGAAGATCGCGACCTCCATCAGGGCGAGGGTGATGGCCGGAAGGGCGATGCTCCGCAGGTTCTCCCCCAGCCCGTCGGCCAGCGGCACGTAGCCCTGACGCGGGAATTCGGGGAGGAACAGGGCCAACAGGGCCAGCACCGCACCCACGCCGACGCCGCCGATCAGGGCCCGGCCCCACATCACCCCGGGTGACCCGGGCCCGCCGCGTCTGCTGAGCGGGGACAACGCCACCGCGAGGCCGATCACCACCGCCGCACCGAGGATCAACTGCTGCGCCAGCGAGTGGTTGAAGACCAACAGGTAGATCAGCAGGAGGCCGGCCACGAAGCTGGGCACCGAGATGAACGCGAACGCCACGATCGAGGCCACCTGGTCGAACACCCCACCGCGGCGGTAGGCCGACCACACGGCGACCGGCACCGCTATCGCCAGCGACAGGATGATCGACAGGAACGCGAGCTGCATGGTGACCGGCAGGGCGTTGCCGATCATCTCCGCCACCGACTGGTTGGGCGGGACGAGCGAGTTTCCGAGATCGCCGGAGGCCAGCCCCCCGACCCAGTCGGAGAACCGGGTCCACACGGGCTTGTCCAGCCCCAGCTCCTCCCTCGCCAGCTGGTATTGCTCCGCGGTGGCTCCCGGGCCGACGGCCGAGGCCGCGGAGTCGCCCGGCACCGCCTCCATGAGGAAGAACGCGCCGGTCGCGGCGAGTACGACGACGACGACCGCGTGCAGCGCGCGTTCGCCAATGAACCTGAGCACGTAGAGACCCTTCGGTTGAGACACCGCCTGAGGCGGTTGCTTAGTCGTCTTGACGTAGCCACCATATGTCGTGATACTCGTCACAGCAAGACGGATTAAGTAGATGACTTAGACCGGACCATCACACCGAGGAGGCCGTCATCGCCGCCGCACCACCCCGCAGACCCGTGTCGTCGAACGACCGGGACGACCTGCTGCTCGAGGTCCGGGATCTCCGCACCCACATCGACACCCCCTCCGGGCGCATCACGCCCGTCGACGGGGTCGACATCTCCCTGCGCCGCGGCGAGACCATCGGCATCGTCGGCGAGTCCGGCTCCGGCAAGTCGATGCTCGTCCGCTCGATCATGGGCATCGCCCCCACCACCGCCCGGGTGGATCCCGCCTCGACGGTCCGGTTCAACGGCCGCGACGTCCTGGCCCTGTCCCAGCGCGAGGCGCAGAAGTTCTGGGGCCGCGAGATCGCGATGGTCTTCCAGGACCCGCTCACCTCGCTCAACCCCATCCGGACCATCGGCCGGCAGATCATCGACCCGCTGCGGCACCATCTGGGGCTCGGTCGCCGGGAGGCGGCCGACCGCGCGGTCGAACTCCTGGAGCGGGTCCGGATCCCCTCGCCCCGGGCCCGCCTCACCGAGTACCCCCACCAGCTCTCCGGTGGCATGCGCCAGCGTGTGGGGATCGCCATCGCCCTGTCCTGTTCGCCCAAGCTGCTCATCGCCGACGAGCCCACCACCGCGCTCGACGTGACGGTGCAGCACGAGATCCTGGACCTCCTCCACGGGCTGCAGGCCGACGGGGACATGGCGATGATCCTGGTCTCCCACGACCTGGCCGTCGTCTCGCAGCACACCGACCGGATCGGGGTCATGTACGCCGGCCGGTTCCTCGAGGTGGGCGACACCCGGGCGCTGCTCGACGAGCCCGCGCACCCCTACACCGGCGCGCTGCTGGACTCGATCCCGCGACCGGACCTGCCTCCGCACACCCTGCTCACCGTGATCGAGGGGCGCCCGCCCAACCTGCGGGAGATGCCGCCGGGATGCCGGTTCGCCCCGAGATGCCCACGGGTGGCGGAGGACTGCCTCGTCGTCGACCCCCCTCTCGAGGACCTGGCCACGGTGTCGACCAGTCACCCCGCGGCGACCGCCGTCCACCGCGTCGGATGCCTCCACCCCACCGTCCCCGCCCACCACCGCACCAACAGCGAGGCCTCATGACCGGCTCCAGTCAGAACGTCGCCGATGCGCGCACCCCGTCGGAGGCGGGGCGGCCCGGCGACGCCAAGCTCGTCGTAGACCATGTGACCGTCGAGTACCACACGCGTAAGGGCACGGTCCACGCCGTCTCGGACGTCTCGCTCGACGTCCCCCGCGGTAAGACGCTGGCACTGGTCGGCGAGTCCGGCTGCGGCAAGTCCAGCCTCGGTCGCGCGTTGCTCCAGCTACCCCGGCCCACCTCCGGCCGCGTGGTGGTGGACGAGACCGACCTGTGCTCGCTGTCCGGGGCATCCCTCAAGCGGGCCCGCAAGATGATCCAGATGGTGTTCCAGGACCCCGTCTCCTCGCTCAACCCCCGCCGGAAGGTCCGGGACATCGTGGCGGAGGGCCTGGAGATCCAGGGCGTCGACGGGGGCCGTGAGGAGATCCGGCGCCGGGTCGACGCGGCCCTCGAGGCGGTGGGTCTGGACCCCGAGCACGCCGGTGACCGGCGTCCGTCCGAGTTCTCGGGCGGGCAGTGTCAACGCATCGCGCTGGCGCGGGCGCTGGTGCTCGAGCCCGAGGTGCTGGTGTGCGACGAGCCGGTCTCCGCGCTCGACGTCTCCGTGCAGGCGCAGATCCTCAACCTTCTCGAGGAGATGAAGGAGCGCTACCGGCTGACGATGGTCTTCATCTCCCACGACCTGTCGGTGGTGCACAACATCGCCGACCAGGTGGCCGTGATGTACCTGGGCACGGTGTGCGAGGTCGCCGACACCTCCTCCCTCTACCGCGCGCCCGCCCACCCGTACACGATGCTGCTCATCTCGTCGGCCCCCACGCTCGGCGGCACCCTCGCGGACACGCTCGGCGAGTCGCCGATCACCGCCACGAGTTCGGAGCTGCCCTCCCCGCTCGACCCCCCGTCCGGCTGTCGCTTCCGTACCCGGTGCCCCCGGGCCACCGAGATCTGCGCCGCCGAACGCCCACAGCTGACCGTCATCGCACCCGGCCACCAGGTCGCGTGCCACCACCCTCTCGAGGAGAACCGATGAAGCGCACCACCAGCGCACTGGCCGTACTAGCGGCGGCCACCCTGACCCTGACCGCATGTGGCGGAGGCGGGGACGACTCGTCAACCGCGGCCGGCGGGGAGGGCCTGGCGCCGGACCAGTCCGAGCGCTGCACCGAGGACCGCGCCGGCGGCACGATCACCGTGGGTGAGTTCTCCATGCTCCCCAGCTTCGCGCCCGGCCAGGGCCAGTACGGCGTCCGCGGCGGCGCCCAGTCGGCGGCCGTCTACGACCGGCTGATGGTGTGGAACCCGGAGGCCGAGGAGTTCGAACCCAAGCTCGCCGAGTCCCTCGAGTCCAATGACGACAACACCGTGTGGACCCTGACCCTGCGTGACGGTGTGACCTTCTCCAACGGCGACCCGCTCACCGCGGAGGATGTCGCGTTCACGGTGGGCCTGCACAAGGACCCCGCCACCCGGTCGGTCGCGATGACCGAGGCCATGGAGATCACCGACGCCCGAGTCGTGGACCCGCTCACCGTCGAGTTCACGCTCGCCGACCCGTGGGCCGGGTTCCCCATCACGCTCGCCGGGACCGTCGGGGAGGTCATCCCCCGGGACGCCTACGAGGCCGCCGACCCGCAGGAGTGGGCCAGCAACCCGATCGGCGCCGGCGCATTCACAGTCGCCGACTTCACGCCGGACCAGGAGACCGTGCTCGAGCCCAACCCGGAGTACTACGGGGGCCCCGTCTGCCCGACCCTGAAGTTCATCCGCATCCCCGGATCCCAGGGCACCTATGACGCGTTCCAGACGGGCGAGGTCCAGGTCGGGTTCCTGCGCGGCGCCAAGTTCGTGAACATGGCCCAGGATGACGACGTCCGCGGCTTCGAGGAGATCATCAGCTCCGGCTCGGTGATCAACATGAACTCCGGCAAGGCCGGATACGACGGCGTCCTGACCGACGTCCGCGCCCGCCAGGCCGTCGCCGCCGCGCTGGACCGCGACCTGTGGAACCAGCGGTTGTACAACGGTGAGGGTCAGGCCACCTCCGCGCTCGTCGCCGACTCCTCCCGCCTGTACGACGGCCAGGAAGGGCCGTCGTACGACGTCGAGGCGGCGCGGGCCCTGGTCGAGGAGGTCAAGGCCGACACCCCGGACTGGGACGGCACCCTGCGCATGCTCATCGGCGACGGTCCCGAGAACATCGAGGCCGGAGTGGTGGCCAAGGCGCTGCTGGATGCGGCCGGGTTCACCGTCGTGATCGACAACGCGCCGGTCTCCCAGGTCACCGCGCGTCAGTTCACCGGGGACTTCGAGATCGTGATCGGTGGACTGGCCACCTCGGATGCCGATCCGGCGGCCGCCTTCGCCAGCGGCATGCTCCCGACCGGGGCGACCAACATCACCGGGATCGACGACCCGGAGCTCACCGCGGCCATCAACGACCTCAAGGCCGCCGCCGACCTCGACGCCCAGAAGGAGGCGCTCACCCGCCTGCAGGAGGTCTTCAACGAGGTGCAGCCGTTCACCGTGATGGCCAACGCCGAGCAGTACGTGACGGTCTCCGACACCGTCGGTGGCCTCACCCCGACGCTGTCCTCGACGGTTCTCTACGACGGGGCGTTCGTGACCGAGTGACGGTCGAGGAGTGACCCCTCAGGCCCGCAGGCCTGAGGGGCCACCACCGCACCACACCGACGTGCCCCGGGCTCTCGCTCACAGTCGAGAGCCCGGGGCACGTCTCTGCCCGGAACGGGCGTCACCATCCCTCGTACCCCGGCGCCACCGTCACCCACGGCGCGGCGGCCTCGAGCTGCCCCGACAGGCGCAGCAGCACGTCCTCGCGGGCGTAGTCGGCGACCAGCTGCACGCCGACGGGCAAGCCCCGGTCGTCAGAGGCCAGCGGCAGGGAGATGGCCGGTTGCCCGGAGAGGTTGAACATGCTCGTGCACACCGAGAACGCCGAGGACCGCGTCCACATCGCCTCCGGGTCGGTGGGGTCGAGGTAGCCCAGCTCCGGGGTGGTGGAGGGCAACGTCGGCAGCATCAGCACGTCCACGCCGTCGGGGCCGAACAGTTCGGCCACGCGCCAGCCGGTCCGCGTGGCGGTCTGCAGGGCCCGGGCGACGTCGGGCGCGGAGTGGGTCATGGCGTTGTCGAGGATCACCCGGGTCCAGGGCTCGATGTCGTCGTCGTGAAGGTCCCTCCCCAGCGCGGCGAGGCGCGCGTCGATGGTGGCCCGCAGCTGGGCGCCCATGATGGCGCCGACGGCCGACATCCCCTCCAGCACGTCGACGTCCAGCTCCACCTCGCCCACGTCGTGGCCGAGCCCGGCGAGCAGTCCGGCGGTGTGATCGACCGCGGCACTGCAGGCGGGGTCGGTGGGGAACGGACCGGGCGCGACGCGCAGCATGC
>NZ_JAALDX010000174.1 GCF_014145095.1 Dietzia sp. SLG310A2-38A2
GGCGCGTTCGAGGAGCACGGGGACAGCGAAACCCTCGATCCGGGACATCGGGACCCCGGCGTCGGCGGCGACGTCCTCGGGGGACGCGCCGTGGCGGATGCGGTCCTGGATCTCGCGCGGGCGCAACGTGCCCGTGACGGGCATGCGCCGGGAGTCCTCCGGGGGCACGGACTCCCCCCGCGCGGCAGCGCGGAACCTGTCGTCGAGGGGGAGGGCCAGCGTCTCGCCCGAGTCCGGGAGCTCACACTCGACCACGGACGAGTCGGCGTCCACCCCGATGATCCTCAGCTTCCGCATACCGCCTCCTCGACTCCTCGTGGTCCCGTGGGCGGCTCGAACGGCGCGCACCCGGGTCCTGGGCGTTCCACCCATCGTAGGTCAGCGCAGCCCACCCGGCGCGGTGACGGGCCGGGTGGGCTGCGGAAATCCGTGGGCGTGCGCCCGGAGCGGGGCGCGGTCGAGGGTCAGCCGAGCTGGCCCACCACGTGGTCGATGCAGCGGGTCAGCTGCGAGACGTCCTCGGGGTCGATCGCCGGGAACATGCCGATGCGCAGTTGGTTGCGGCCGAGCTTGCGGTACGGCTCGGTGTCGAGGATGCCGTTGGCGCGCAGGGTCTTGGCCACCTTCGCGGCATCGATGCTCTCGTCGAGGTCGATGGTGCCGACGACCTGCGAGCGGTGCGCGGGGTCGGTGACGAACGGCGTGGCGTACTCGCTGGCCTCGGCCCAGTCGTACAGGCGGGAGGACGAGTCCCGGGTGCGCTCCACGCACCAGTCCAGACCGCCCTGGGTGTTCATCCACTCGATCTGGTCGGCGAACATCAGCAGCGTGGCCACGGCCGGGGTGTTGTAGGTCTGGTTCTTGGAGGAGTTGTCCACCGCGGTGGGCAGGGAGAGGAAGTCCGGGCACCAGCGGTCGGTGGCCGCGATCTCGGCCACGCGCTCGAGGGCGGCCGGGCTCATGATGGACACCCAGATGCCGCCGTCGGAGGCGAAGCACTTCTGCGGCGCGAAGTAGTAGACGTCGGCGTCGGCGATGTCGACGGGCAGCCCGCCGGCACCGGAGGTGGCGTCGATGGCGACGAGCGCGTTCTCCGAGCCCGCCGGGCGGGTCACGGGGACCATCACACCGGTGGAGGTCTCGTTGTGCGCCCAGCCGATGAGGTCCACGGACGGATCCGAGGTGGGCTCGGGAGCCGACCCGGGCTCGGCCGAGATGACGATCGGGTCGGCGAGGAACGGCGCGCCCCCGGTGACCTTGGCGAACTTGGAGGAGAACTCGCCGTAGGTCAGGTGGAGGGACTTCTCGCGCACCAGGCCGAACGCCGCGGCGTCCCAGAACGCGGTGGTGCCGCCGTTGCCCACCACGACCTCGTATCCCTCGGGGAGGGAGAACAGGGAGGACAGGCCCTCGCGGACCCGGCCGACGACGTCCTTGACCGGTGCCTGGCGGTGGCTGGTCCCCATCACCGAGGTGGCGGCGGCGGAGACGGCCTCGATCTGCTCGGGGCGGACCTTGGACGGGCCGCAGCCGAACCGCCCGTCTGCGGGCGTGAGGTCGGCGGGGATGGTGGGCAGCTGATCGCTCATGCTCTTGGGGTGCCGTTCCTTGTGGTGGGATTCTCGATCGGCACCATCCTAGTCGGGGGCGCGCCGGGCTCGGAGTAGCGTCTGGGTCATGGAGGATCCCGTACTCGAACCGGCCGACTTCGACACGATGCGGGTCGGCTACGGCCTGCACACCAGCCTGGACGTGGGCGATCTGCACGACGACTGGGTGCCGCTGTTCGCCTCGTGGCTCGACGAGGCCGGGCGCCGGGGGGTGCGCGAGCCCAACGCGATGGTGCTCGGCACCGTCGGTGCCGACCGTCGGCCGTCGACCCGGACGGTGTTGTGCAAGGGAGCGGACGAGCGGGGCCTGACCTTCTTCACCACGACGAGCTCGCGCAAGGGCGCGCAGTTGGCACAGTCCGGTTACGCGTCGGCCACGTTCCCGTGGTTGGTGGTGGAGCGGCAGGTCCACGTCGAGGGCGAGTGCCGTCCGCTGGACCGGGCGGACAGCCTCGAGTACTGGCGCACGCGCCCCAGGGGGTCCCAGGTGGCGGCGTGGGCGTCGGAGCAGTCGCAGCCGGTGGCGTCCGTCGAGGAGTTGACCTCGCTCTACGCGATCGCGGAGAAGCGCCTGGCGGACGTCGACGAGATCCCGATGCCTGACAGGTGGGGTGGCTACCGCCTCCGCCCGGACCGGGTTGAGTTCTGGCAGGGGGGCCGGGACCGGTTCCACGACCGGGTCGAGTGCCTCCGGGGCGAGGCGGGGTGGACGGTCCGACGACTGCAGCCCTGACGCGCGCCGATGTCACGGCGCCGCCCGGTACACGGGGCCCGGGGGGAGCGGACCGGAGCACGCTTCGGAGTGATGGCGACCGTCACGGTAGGGTGTGGCACAGCACATTCGTGGCGGGACATGGCCGCCGGGACCAGTCGTCGGAGAGGGAATCGCGTGACCGCAGGCTCGAACGGTTCGGACCGCAATGCAACACTGTCCTACCCCGGCGGTGAGCTCGAACTCGATGTGGTGGAAGCGACCTGCGGAAGCGACGCGGTGCAGCTGGGTTCGCTGCTGGCCAAGACGGGGATGACCACCCTTGACGTCGGGTTCGTCAACACCTCCGCGTGTACCTCCTCGATCACCTACATCGACGGCAACGAGGGCATCCTGCGCCACCGTGGGTACCCGATCGACCAACTCGCCGACAACGCCTCGTTCCTCGAGGTGTCCTACCTGCTCATCTACGGCGAGGACCCCACCGAGGCCCAGCTCGCCGAGTTCACCGAGAAGGTACTCGGGGAGACCGCGCTGCCCGGCCAGATGATGCCGCTGCTGCAGGCGTTCCCGCGCGACACCCACCCGATGCCCGTCTTCTCCGCCGGCGTGAGCCTGTTCGGCACCCACGGGGACGACCTGGACATCGATGACCCCAAGGCCGTGGACCTGGCCACCGCCCGACTGCTGGGCCGTGGTCCGACGCTCGCCGGCGCCATCGAGCGCATCCGCTCCGGTCACGACGCCCTCGACCCGGATCCCTCGCTCGGGTACGTCCGCAATTTCCTCCGCATGACGTTCGGGCCGGATTACGAGGTCACGGACGAGGTCGCCGACGCCCTCGACATGCTGCTGGTGCTCCACGCCGACCACGAGCAGAACTGCTCCACCTCGACCGTCCGCATGGTCGGCTCCTCGGAGGCGCCGCTGTACGCCTCGATCACCGGCGGCATCAACGCCCTGTACGGACCGCTGCACGGCGGCGCCAACCAGGCCGTTCTCGAGATGCTCGAGCGGATCGAGTCGGAGGGCGGGGACGCGACCGACTACATGGACCGTGTCAAGAACAAGGTCGACGGCGTCAAGCTGATGGGCTTCGGCCACCGCGTCTACAAGAGCTACGACCCGCGCGCCCAGATCGCCAAGAAGCACGCTCACGCGCTGCTGTCGCAGAGCAACGACCCCCTCCTCGAGATCGCGCTCAAGCTCGAGGAGACCGCGCTGGCTGACGACTACTTTGTCGAGCGCAAGCTCTACCCGAACGTGGACTTCTACACCGGCCTCATCTACCGGGCGATGGGTTTCCCCACCGAGATGTTCACCGTCCTGTTCGCCCTCGGCCGGATGCCCGGATGGATCGCGCACTGGCGCGAAATGCGGGAGGATCCGTCCACCAAGATCAACCGCCCGCGCCAGGTCTACACCGGCCCGGCCGAGCGGAGCTTCACCCCGATCAGCCAGCGCTGAGCCCGGGAACCGGACTCCAGGAGGAGACACCATGGACAAGCCCGAGATCGACAGGCCGACGGGCCCCGCGCCCACTGACCTCGTCAGCGAGGACCTCACGGTGGGGGACGGCGCCGAGGCGGTGGCCGGCGGCAACGTCACCGTCCACTACGTCGGTGTCGACTACGAGACCGGCGAGCAGTTCGACTCCTCGTGGGACCGTGGCGAGTCCATCACGTTCCCTCTCAACGGTCTCATCCAGGGCTGGCAGGAGGGGATCCCGGGCATGAAGGTCGGCGGTCGCCGCCAGCTGGTCATCCCGCCGGACAAGGCCTACGGCACCTCCGCGGCCCTGCATCCGCTCGGAGGCAAGACCCTGGTCTTCGTGATCGACCTGCTCGAGGCCTGACGAGGCGGCCCACGAGTCGCCGGACGCCCCGCCCCCACCCGGGGGGCGGGGCGTCGTCGTGTGTGCCTGGCCCGTCGCGCGGGCGACCGCGGGTGGCGGACGGCCTGCCGGCCCTACTTCTCCTGCCGGAGGAACGGTGTGAGGGCGTCGAGCACGGCCGGGTCCTCGATCGTCGACGGCACCGTGACGTTCTCCTGACCGTCCGCAATCTGCCGCATCGTCTTGCGCAGGATCTTGCCCGAGCGGGTCTTGGGCAGGCCCTGCACGACCGTGCAGTCGCGGAAGGTGGCCACCGCGCCGATCTCCTCGCGGACCATCGCCACCAACTCGGCGCGCAACTCATCGGGGTCGCGGACCTGACCGGACTTGAGGACCACGTATCCGACCGGCCGCTGGCCCTTGAGCTCGTCCTTCACCCCGATGACAGCGGCCTCGGCCACCGCGGGATGGGTGGCGATCACGGCCTCCATGGAGCCCGTCGACAGGCGGTGGCCGGCCACGTTGATCACGTCGTCTGTCCGGCCCATCACGTAGACGTAGCCGTCGGAGTCGATGTACCCACCGTCGCCGGTCGAGTAGTACCCGTCGAAGACGGACATGTACGAGGAGATGAACCTCTCGTCGTCGTCCCACAGGCCCGCCAGGGTGCCCGGCGCCATGGGCAGCTTGATCGCGAGGTTCCCCTCCTGGCCCGCCGGGAGGGGGTTGCCGTGGGAGTCCAGGACGTGCAGGTCGTAACCGGGGACGGGCACGGTCGGGGACCCCGCCTTGATCGGCATCGGGTCGAGTCCGCGCAGGTTGGAGGCGATCGGCCAGCCGGTCTCGGTCTGCCACCAGTTGTCGACGACGGGCTTGCCCAGCTTCTCCGTCGCCCAGTGGTAGGTGTCCGGGTCGAGGCGCTCACCCGCGCAGAACAGGGCGCGCATGGACGACAGGTCGTACTTGGCGATCTCCCCGCCCTCCGGGTCCTCCTTGCGGATGGCGCGGACGGCGGTGGGCGCGGTGAACAGAGCGGTGGCCTTGTGCTCGGAGATGACCCGCCAGAAGGCGCCGGCGTCGGGGGTCCCGACGGGCTTGCCCTCGTAGATGATCGACGTCGCGCCCACCAGCAGGGGGGCGTAGACGATGTAGGAGTGGCCGACCACCCAGCCCACGTCGGAGGCGGTCCACCACACGTCCCCTGGCCGGACCCCGTAGATGTTCCACATCGACCACGCGAGCGCCACCGCGTGGCCGCCGTTGTCGCGCACCACGCCCTTGGGCAGGCCCGTGGTGCCCGAGGTGTAGAGGATGTAGAGCGGGTCGGTCGCCTTGACGGGCACCGGTGCGGCGGGCTCGGCGGCGGCGACGGCCTCGTCCCAGTCCGTCCAGGAGGTGCCCGGCGTCTCGGGGAAGGTCTCGTCCGGGAACTGGTCGGGGCGTGCGGCCACGAGCACCGCGCCCGGGGTGTGCCGGGAGAGCGCGAGCGCCTTGGTGACCATCGGGAAGTAGGGGACCTTACGGGTGGGCTCGATGCCCCCGTGTGAGGTGACGATGACCTTGGGCCGGGCGTCGTCGATCCGGAGGGCGAGCTCGGGCGCGGCGAAGCCGCCGAACACCACGGAGTGGACGGCTCCGAGGCGGGCGCAGGCCAGCATCGCCACGGCGGCGCGGGGGACCATCGGCATGTAGATGACGACCCGGTCGCCTCTGTCCACGCCCTCGGCCGCGAGCGCGCCGGCGAACTCCGCGACCTGTTCGAGCAGCTGGGAGTAGGTGATGGTCTCTTTGACCCCCGTGACGGCGGAGTCGTAGATGTAGGCGGCCTGGTCTCCCCGGCCCGCCTCGACGTGGCGGTCGATGCAGTTGTAGGAGGTGTTGAGCTCGCCGTCGGGGAACCAGCGGTAGAACGGCGGCCGCGAGCCGTCGACCGCCGTGGTGGGGGGAGTGGTCCAGTCGATCCCCCCGGCGGCCTCCAACCAGAAGGCGTCGGGATCGGTGATCGAGAGCCGGTGGGCCTCGGCGTAGGTCGACGAGGTCGTGGAGTCCGACATCGGGTGAGCCCCTCTCGTGCGGGAGTGAAGCCCCCGATCAGCGCCGACGGCCTGTGACGCGGTTCACTCTAGTCTCAGGCCGAGGTCCCGATAGCGCGACATCCGCTCCGCGTACCTCCGCTCGGGGGGACGCCTCCGGACCTCGATGAGAGCCGAGGCGACGGCGTCCGCCAGCC
>NZ_JAALDX010000175.1 GCF_014145095.1 Dietzia sp. SLG310A2-38A2
GGCCACCCCGACCATCCACCCGAGGTCCTCGCCGGGCACGAGGTGGAGGGTGCCGCGCATGGGCCACGAGCGGACCACGGACCCGTCGGCGAGGGCCGCGCGCACATCGGCGATCCTGGCGGGCCCGCCGTCCGGGCCGAGGGAGCGCAGGGCGACCGATTCGAGTACCCCGGGCAGGTCCTGCCCCTGCATGCACGCCATCCACCGCACTGCCTCGGCGGGCGAGGAGCAGCGTTCCCCCACGAGCCGCTGGGAGACCAGCCGGAGGCGGGCCAGATCGCGGCGGGTGACCGGGGTGGGCCCGGACGCCTCCCTCACCGAGGTCAGCGGGGGGCGACGAGGAGTTGGTACTCGGGGAAGCGGATGAGGAAGCGGCGGACATAGCTGCACACCGGCCGGATCTTGTTCCCGTCCAAGCGCATCCGGGTGAGGACCAGACTGACCAGCAGGCGAGCGATGCCCTGTTGACCGAAGTGCTCCTCGATGACGGTGTGGAGAAGGATGTAGACCTCGCCGTCCTTCTCGTACCCCAACAGGCCCATGAACGTCTCGCCGTCCCACAGTTCGAACCGGTCTCTATCGGTGTTGTGGACCAACACCAGTGACTCTACTCGGGACATGGGGCTCCTTCGGCAGGGTGTGTTCCACACGTGATGCTACTCGCCGGGGTACGCTCGCCCGGCACAATTTCATACTCGTCCACACGGGAGTCCGCTTCGGAGCGCGGGCTGAGAGGACGGCCAGCCGGGTCGTCGACCGTAGAACCTGTCCGGGTCATGCCGGCGTAGGGAGCAGTGAACATCATGGGCAGAAACACGTCCACCACCAGCGCAGACACCACCTCGATCGAGGCCGTGACCTGCGGCCCCATCCATTCCAGCAACAAGTCCTACCTCGAGGTCCCCGCGGAGGGCAGCACGCTGCGGGTGCCCGTCCGTCGGATCTCACTGACCAACGACACGACGTTCGACGTCTACGACACCTCCGGTCCGTACACCGGGTACGCCGACGCCGGGGAGTGCCACGACCTCGCCTCCGGGCTGCCGCCCACTCGCGAGGGCTGGACCCACCCGGAGGCCGTGCCCGCCTCATCGGAGGACCCCACGCCGGTACGGACCCAGTTGGCCTGGGCCCGCGCGGGCCACATCACCCCGGAGATGCGCTTCATCGCCGCGCGGGAGGGGATCGACGTGGAGGTGGTGCGGACCGAGGTGGCGGCCGGCCGCGCCGTCATCCCGGCCAATCACCGCCACCCGGAGAGCGAGCCGATGATCATCGGCAAGCGCTTCCTGACCAAGATCAACGCCAACATCGGCAATTCCGCGGTCACCAGCTCGATCGCGGAGGAGGTCGAGAAGATGGTGTGGGCCTCCCGGTGGGGCGCGGACACCATCATGGACCTGTCCACCGGGCGGGACATCCACGAGACCCGCGAGTGGATCATGCGGAACTCACCCGTCCCCGTGGGGACCGTGCCGATCTATCAGGCACTGGAGAAGGTGGGCGGCGATCCGACCGCGCTGACCTGGGAGCTCTACCGCGACACCGTCATCGAGCAGTGCGAGCAGGGCGTGGACTACATGACCGTCCACGCGGGCGTGCTCCTGCGGTACGTCCCGCTCGCCGCCAAGCGCGTCACGGGGATCGTCTCGCGAGGGGGATCGATCATGGCCGCGTGGTGCCTGGCGCACCACCGCGAGTCGTTCCTCTACACCCACTTCACCGAGCTCTGCGAGATCCTCGCGCGCTACGACGTGACGTTCTCCCTCGGGGACGGCCTCCGGCCGGGATCGATCGCCGACGCCAACGACGAGGCGCAGTTCGCCGAGCTCCGCACGCTGGGAGAGCTCACCGGGATCGCCAAGCGCCACGGGGTCCAGGTGATGATCGAGGGCCCCGGGCACGTGCCTATGCACATGATCGTGGAGAACGTGCGCCTGGAGGAGGAGTGGTGCGAGGAGGCGCCGTTCTACACGCTGGGGCCGCTGGCCACGGACATCGCGCCCGGCTATGACCACATCACCTCCGCCATCGGGGCCGCGCGGATCGCCGAGGCGGGCACCGCGATGCTCTGCTACGTCACCCCCAAGGAGCACCTGGGTCTGCCTGATCGCGACGACGTCAAGACCGGCGTGATCACCTACAAGATCGCCGCGCACGCGGCGGACCTGGCCAAGGGCCATCCGGGCGCGCAGGCGAGGGACGACGCGCTGAGTACCGCGAGATTCGAGTTCCGGTGGATGGACCAGTTCGCCCTGGCCCTCGACCCGGACACGGCGCTGGCCTACCACGATGCGACGCTGCCCGCCGAGCCGGCCAAGACCGCCCACTTCTGCTCGATGTGCGGTCCCAAGTTCTGCTCGATGCGGATCTCCCAGGACATCCGGGACTACGCCGCGGAGCACGGGATGGAGACGGTCGAGGCGATCGAGGCGGGGATGGCGGAAAAGTCGGTGGAGTTCGCCGAGCAGGGATCCCGCGTCTACCTACCGATCAGTCAGCAGTGACCGGCTGATCCGCCGTCGGCGAGGTGGCGCCACCGCCGGCGACGTCCCGGCGTGCGGACGACAGACGGCCCGGGAGTGCGTGCACTCCCGGGCCGTCTCGACGCGTCTCAGGCGTCCCGGCGGAGGGTGATCACCAGACCCGCGACCCAGAGCGCCACGCAGACCGCGGCGAACCACGCGAACGCGGGCCACTCGCCCCACGTGATGAACCCGCGCGCGGTCTCTCCCTGGGTCCAGAAGTCGCCGTTGGCGAACGGCATCCAACCGGCGATGTCCTGCCCCACCCGTGGGATCAGGGAGACCATGCCCTCCAGAGCCAGCGTCCACACCAGGAACAGCGAGATGGTGCCGGCCGCGTTGCGCATGATGTACGCCAGACCCATCACGGCGAGGGTGCCCAACGCCGCGTAGACGGGGAACCGCACGAGGTACGTCAGTCCGTCGCCCGAGAACGGGGTCCAGGAGTCCAGTCCGGACAGGGCCCCCGCCACCAGCAGCGAGATCACCACCCCGACGGCGGTAACGACCATCGACATCACGGTGAACAGCACAGTCTTCGCCACCACGGCCGGCCACCGGGACGGCACCGCGAGGAAGGTGGCCTTGTTCGTGTGGAACCGGTATTCCCCGGTCACGGCGACGATCGCCGCGATCCACGCGAGGATCACGGTGAAGACGCTGACCCCCAGGATGGCGAACAGCGGGTCGCTGCCACCGCCGGGAGCGCCCGCGATCGGGTCGCCGGCCGAGGACTGCTCGAACTGGCCGATGATCACGGCCAGACCGAGGGCGAGCACGAGGCCGAGCCCGTACAGCCAGTAGGCGCTCTTGGTGGTGGTGACCTTGATCCACTCGGATTTCAGCAGGTTCATCGGGTGGTCTCCTGACCGTGGTACTCGACGTCCTGGTCGGTGAGCGCCATGAAGGCCTCCTCGAGCGACGCCCGCTTCTCGTGCAGTTCGTGGACGGTGATCCCCAGGCTCGCGGCGAGGTCTCCGACCTGGGGGGCGGGTAGCCCCTCGACGAGGAACACGCCGGCCTCGGGGTCGAAGGTGGCGGTGATCCCCTCCTCCCGGGCGGCGGCGGTGAACTCGTCGACGTGCGGCGTCCGGAGCAGGACGGAGGACGTGGCGGCGGAGAGGAACTCCTCGACGGACGTCTGGGCGCGGAGCACCCCCCGACCGATGACGACGAGGTCCTGGGCCGTCTGTGCCATCTCCGACAGCAGGTGGCTCGACACGAGCACCGTCCGGCCCTCGGCGGCGCGGGCGTGCATGAAGCGGCGGATCCAGAGGATGCCCTCGGGGTCGAGACCGTTGACCGGTTCGTCGAACAGCAGCACCTCGGGGTCACCGAGCATGGCGGTGGCCAGGCCGAGCCGCTGGCGCATCCCCAGCGAGTACCCGCCCACCTTGCGGCCTGCGACGTCTGTCAAGCCGACCAGCGACAGCACCTCGTCGACGCGGGTGGCGGGCAGTCCGCCCGCGGCGGCGATCATCTTCAGGTGTGCGCCCGCGGACCGGTTGGCGTGGGTCCAGGACGCGTCGAGCAGGCACCCGACGGTGTGGGTGGGGCGCTCGAGTTCCCGGTAGCGCCGGCCGTTGATCAGCGCCTCACCCGAGGTGGGGGTGTCCAGGCCGACGATCATCCGCATGGTGGTGGACTTGCCGGCCCCGTTCGGGCCGAGGAAGCCGGTGACGACGCCCGGCCGTACCACGAAGCTGAGGTCCTCGACCGCCGTAGCGGCGCCGAAGCGTTTGGTGAGATTGCGTACCTCGATCATGATCTCCAGTGTGCCTGCCAGCGCACGGGAAGCGGGCTCCACCCACTCAGCTCCCGTACAGGGGTGTCAGGGCCTACCCTCGTCTCATGGATGACGCCCGCCCTGATCCCGGCCCCGAACTCCCGTCGATCCGCGCCTCGGACCACGAGCGTGAGGCGACGGCGCGGTTCCTCCAGCAGTCCTACTCGGAAGGGCGCCTGACCCTCGCCGAGTTCGACGAGCGGACCACCAAGGCGTACGGGGCCCTCTTCCAATCCGACCTGGCCGAGCTCACCCGCGACCTGTCCCCCACCCGCCGCGACGACGGGGCCGGGCCCGCGGTGCACCACGACGCGGCACCCGCACGCAGGGTCACCGGCGGGAACGGTCCGTCGACGTCCCTGGCGTTCATGGGCGGTTGCGAGCGCAGGGGCACGTGGACGGTTCCGGCAGAGCACACCGCGTTCGCCATGATGGGCGGGGTCGAACTCGATCTGCGGGAGGCCGCCCTGCAGGCGCACGAGACCACGATCCGCGCGTTCGCGATCATGGGTGGCATAGAGATCTATGTGCCGGACGACGTCCACGTCGTGGTCGAGGGCCTCGGTCTGATGGGCGGATTCGGCGAGGAGGCGGGCAGGTGGAAGCCCGACCCCCGGCCGGTCCGTCAGGCTCCCCCGGGCGCGCCGGTCGTCCGGGTCACAGGACTCGCACTGATGGGCGGCGTCGAGGTCCGGCGGGTTCCCCGCCCGCAGTAGCACTACGGGGTCAGTCCACCGGCGGGCTGGATGCCTGCGCCCAGAACCGCTTGGGGATGCGCCCGGCGACACGGGCGGCGTGACCGGCGCGGACGGCCTCCCGCATCGCGGCCGCCATCAGCGGCGGGA
>NZ_JAALDX010000176.1 GCF_014145095.1 Dietzia sp. SLG310A2-38A2
CGGCTTCCCCGGTGGCCTCCAAAAAGGTAACAGATGTATCTCGACCCTGTCACGTCAAAAGCACGAATAGACACAAAAGCGCCGGTGAGCGGGTGCTCACCGGCGCTGCCGAGTTGTTACCCGAAGGTGATCAGTGGTCCGCCTCGCCCATTCTGTGAACGAGGATGAAGTTCGTCGAACCCTCGACTCCCGGCACGTTGCCCGCGACGATCACGATGAGATCGTCCTCGTTGTACCCCTCGAGTGGGAGCAACAACTCGTCCGTGACCTTGACGAGCTCGGCCGTCTCGTGGACCCGGTCGGTCAGGAACGTCTCGGTGCCCCACGTGAGAGCCAACTGGCTTCGGATACGCGGGTCACCGGTGATCGCGATGAGGGGCAGGTGGCTGTGCAGGCGGGCGAGCCGACGGACAGTGTCACCGGTCGAGGTCACCGCGACGAGCGCCTTGGCGCCCAACCGCTCCCCGATCTCCCGGGCCGAGTAGGAGATGACCCCGCGCTTGGTCCGAGGGATGTGGACGAGATCGGGCGCGGCGGTGGAGTCGGCCTCGACCGCGAGGGCGATGGAGGACATGGTCCGCACCGCGTCGATGGGGTACTTGCCCACGGAGGTCTCGCCGGAGAGCATCACGGCGTCGGCCCCGTCGAGCACGGCGTTGGCGACGTCCGACGCCTCCGCACGGGTGGGCCGGGAGTTGGCGATCATGGACTCGAGCATCTGCGTGGCCACGATGACCGGCTTGGCGTTCTCGCGAGCGATCTGGATCGCCCGCTTCTGGACCAGCGGTACGTCCTGTAGGGGGAGTTCCACGCCCAGGTCGCCGCGGGCCACCATGATCGCGTCGAAGGCCAGCACGATGGACTCGAGGTTCTTGACCGCCTCGGGCTTCTCCAGCTTGGCGATCACCGGGACGTGCACCCCGACCTCGTCCATGATCTCGTGCACCAGATCGACGTCCGCCGGCGACCGGACGAAGGACAAGGCGATGAAGTCGACACCCAGCGCGAGCGCGAAGCGCAGGTCCGCGATGTCCTTCTCGCTCAGCGCCGGAACTGAGACGTTCATCCCCGGGAGGGACACGCCCTTATTGTTGGAGACCGTGCCCCCCTCGGTGACGACGCAGTGGACGTCGTCACCCTCGACCCGCTGCACGGTCAGGCCGATGTTGCCGTCATCCACGAGCAGCCGGTCGCCGGGCCGGGCGTCGGCGGCCAGCCCCTTGTAGGTGGTGGAGACGCGCTCCTTGGTGCCCTCCACGTCCGCGACGGTGATGGCGACCATGTCGCCCTCCGCCCATTCGTGGCGCCCCTCGAGGAATCGGCCGAGCCGGATCTTGGGGCCCTGGAGGTCCGCGAGCACACCGACGGCGTGCCCCGACTCGTCGGAGGCCTTGCGGACCCATCGGTAGTTGGCCTCGTGGTCGGCATGGTCTCCGTGGCTGAAGTTGAGCCGGGCGACGTTCATCCCGGCATCGACGAGTTCACGGATGCCGGCCTCCGACGCGACGGCGGGACCCAGGGTGCAGACGATCTTGGTACGACGATTCACCCGTACCAATCTAGTCCCCTCACCGGGATGACCGGTTAACGCAACGTCAACGACCGGCCAACGGGGGTGCGTCCTCCGGGGACTCGCCGGTCAGGTCCTCCGGGGCGCGCAGCTCCGAGGGGTCCTCGCGGCCCCGTCGTGCCCGCCACACGTAGATCAGGGCGGCCACCATGACGACGACCGAGACGACGGTGTTGATGCGCAGCCCGAAGACCTCCGTTGCCGCATCCGCACGGAGCAACTCCACCCAGAATCGTCCGAAGCAGTACAGGGCCACGTAGAGGGCGAAGAGCCGGCCGTGACCGAGCCGGAACCTGCGGTCGATCACCACCAGCGCCACGGCCACCAGGACGTTCCACACCAACTCGTAGAGGAACGTGGGGTGGACGGTCGCGAGCACCTGCCCGGTGGAGCGACCGATGGTCTCGGAGTACCCGTACGTCTCGTCGTAACGCTGATAGATCTCCAGGGCCCAGGGTACGTCCGTCTCGCGACCGTAGAGCTCCTGGTTGAAGTAGTTACCCAGACGTCCGATCCCCTGCGCCAGGACGATCCCCGGGGCGACCGCGTCGCCGAACGCACCGATCGCCCGGATACCCTGCTGCCGGAGGCCGATGTAGGCACCGACCGCGCCCAGCGCGACGGCCCCCCAGATGCCCAGACCGCCGTCCCAGATCTTCAGCGCGTCGACCGGGTTCCGGCCCTCCCCGAAGTACCGGTACCAGTCTGTGGCCACGTGATAGATGCGACCGCCCACGAGCCCGAAGGGGATGGCCCACAGCGCGGTGTCCAGCACGACTCCCGCGCGCCCCCCGCGGGCGACCCAGCGCTTCTCGCCCCACCAGATCGCCACGACGATGCCCAGGATGATCCACAGTGCGTAGGCGCGCAGCGGGAACGGACCCAGCTCCCAGACCCCCTGGGGAGGGCTCGGGATCACGAGCCGGCCCCCGACCGACGCACGCCCGCCGCGAGCTCGGCCGTCAGTCTCGCAAGGGCCTCGTTCCCCTCGGTGGCCGCGGTGATGAGCGCGGAGCCGACGATCACGCCGTCCGCGTAGGACGCGATCTCCGCCGCCTGGTCGCCGCTGCGCACCCCGAGTCCGACCCCGCACGCCAGGTCCGAGTGCTCTCGGACACGGGCGGTGAGGGTGCGAGGAGCGTCCGAGACCACGTCCCGCGCTCCGGTCACCCCCATGACCGCCTGGATGTACACGAACCCGCTCGTGTGGGACAGCGTCATGGCCAACCGCTCGTTGGTCGAGGACGGTGCCACCAGGAACACCCGGTCGATCCCGTGCGCGTCCGTGGCCGAGATCCAGTCCTCCGCCTCGTCCGGGATGAGATCCGGCGTGATGACCCCGGTCCCGCCGGCGGCCGCGAGGTCCGCCGCGAAACGGTCCACGCCGTACTGGAGGATCGGGTTCCAGTAGCTCATGACGACCGGGACCGCGCCGGCCTCGGCCACCGCACGGATGACGGTGAAGGTGTCACGGATGCGGAAGCCTGCCTCGAGCGCCACATCGGCGGCCGCCTGGATGGTGGGACCGTCCATCATGGGATCCGAGTACGGGATCCCCACCTCGATGATGTCGCAGCCGCCCGCGACCATCGTCCGAACGGCCTCGACCGACCCCTCGACCGTGGGGTAACCCGCCGGGTAGTACCCGATGAGGGCGGCCCGGTTCTCGGCACGGCACCGCTCGAACACCTCGCTCAGAACGCTCATGCCTCGACTCCCCCGTCCGCGTACTCGCCCTCGCCGTCGTCGGCGCCCCGGCTGGAGTCCACCCCGGCCTCCGGCGGGGTCCCCCCGCCCAACAGGCCGAACCACCGGGCGGCGGTGTCGACGTCCTTGTCGCCGCGGCCCGAGACGTTGACCAGGATCAGGCCGACCCCCTCGGCGGCGAGCTGCGCGGCTCCGGCGATCGC
>NZ_JAALDX010000177.1 GCF_014145095.1 Dietzia sp. SLG310A2-38A2
TTGTCGAACGTCCCGTGCACCAGGATCACCGGCCGCGGGTGGGCCGGGGTCGGGCGACACGTGACCGGGGTGGCCACCACGGCTGGCGCGCCGGGTGCGCCGATGGGCCCGTTGATGCCGTTGAGTGCCTCGGTCACGTACGGCCCGAGCTCACCGGTGGGATCCAGGTCACCGACGAGGTCGGTGAGCGCGTCTTCTACCGGGCCGGCCGTGGCCACCGGGGTGAACCCGGGAGCGGCGGCGGAGACCGTGACCGCCGCGGCGACGGGTAGGGCCAGCGCGCAGGCGACGAGGGCGCCGGCAAGTCGGGAACGCAGGCGGCGTGGGGTGCGGGAACCGAGCATGGTGACTCCCAAAGAGTGTGAGGTCACACAAGTATGCGAGTGCCGAGCGGGATCGGGTACCGCACGGACCTCGCGTTCTCGTCGCGCGGGACGACTACTGCGGACGCCGTCGGCCGGGCGGGTGCCCGGGGCTGGTCGAACTCAGGCCGCGGACGCCAAGACGACCTCTGCTCTCAACAAGGCTCAGCTCTCAACAGGGCTCAGTTCTCAATATGGCTCAGTGCAACGCTCGAAAGGTGCCCCACGATCAGCCCGAAGTGAGGTCCTACTGGGCCAGGACCTTGTTGACCAGACGCGTCGCGAAATTGGGCGAGAACTTGGAGATGTTCGCGAGTACGGTCGTCTGCTCGCCGACGGAGTAGGACGTCCGATGAAGGCGGCGGTCGAGGGTCGTCGGATGGACGGACTGCCAGACCTTGTCCGCCACCTGCTCGGGCGTGATCTTGATGCCGAGCGTCTTGGTCGTCTTGGCCTTGGGGTCCGCGAGAGCGGTCTTGGCCCACAGCGGCCAGATCCCCACCACACGCACGCCGTGCGGTGCCCACTCGAGCTCCAACGCCTCGGTCAGTCCGGCGACGTAGAACTTGGCGGCGCTGTACGTGGCGATCCCGGGCTGACCGTAGATCGCCGACGCGGAGGCGATGTTGACCAGGTGCGACCTCGGCGTGGCCTTGAGGTACGGGAACGCGGCTTTGGCGCCGAGCGTCACGCCCAACACATCGATGTCGATCTGAGCCTTCACCGCGTCAGCCGAGATCTCCTGCAAATCGCCGGCGACAAGAACGCCCGCGTTGTTGTCCAGGACGTCGAGCGTCCCTCCGGTGTGTGAGGTGAACTCCTCCAGCGCCCTCTCCCACTGCTGCATGTCGCGGACGTCGAGCTCCCCCGTGATCCAGTCGGGATGCCTCGACTGCACCGCGGCCAGGGCGTTCTTGTCGACGTCGTACACCCCGACAGTCCATCCTTCGCGGCCGAATCGCTCCGCCGTTGCCAAGCCGATCCCAGCCGCCCCGCCCGAGATGAAGATCGATGCCATTCGCTGTCCTCCACACGCAAGTCCGATGCGGCGTTCCGCCCGGTGATATCCGATACTCGACAGTACCGAGCACTGGACCGGCAAGGGCGAGCTGTACCAATGCGCGATCCGAGGAGGCGCGGCTCGTGATCACCGAGTGGGGATGAGTCTCAGCGCTTCATGAGGGCGAACACGCCCCAGCCGAGGTACTCACGCGTGAAACGCGCGTAGCGGGCGGGCGCGGTGGCGAGTTCCTCACTCACCTCCGGGGCCAGATCGTCATCGGGGTTCCGGTCGAGCCAGAGTCGCAGGTTGAGCCATTGGGCCGCTGTGTACCGGTCCCAGCTGTCCTGATCGGCGAGCATCATCTCGACGATGTCGTACCCGAGATCGTGAAACGTCCCCATCAGGTCCGGCAGTTCCTGAAAGTCTGCGATGGCGGTGGCCTGGCAGGCGACGGCCGTCTCCTCGTCCGGCGGGGTCCGCCGCCAGTACGGCTCGCCGATCAGCATCACGCCTCCGGGACGCAGGCTGCGATCGAGCAATTCGGTCGTCCCGGCGACACCGCCGCCGATCCAGGTGGCCCCGACACATGCGGCCAGATCAACCGGCTCGTCCGCGACATGGCCGGCGGCGTCACCGTGGATGAACTCGACACGGTCGGCCACGCCGAGTTCGGCGGCGCGGGCTCGGGCTGCCTCGGTGAACACCGTGCTGATGTCCACACCGGTGCCCGTGATCCCGTGATCACGCGCCCAAGTGCTCAACATCTCGCCCGAGCCACTGGCCAGGTCGAGCGCGCGTGTTCCCGGGGCGAGTCGGAGGGCTTCCCCGAGGGCGGCGAGCTTGACCTCGGTCAGTGGATTGTGGATCCGATGGCTGCTCTCGCGGATGGTGAAGATGCGGGGAAGGTCCATGACCGCGACTCACCTTTCGTGGACAGCCACTCACCAGTGGCGTCGGTGGTCCGAACTTAGCACCCGCCGCGGACGTCGACGTCTCGTGAAGGCCCCCGTTCTCGCCTCCTACCGGACGGACCTCACGTTTCCGCGGCACCGGGCGACTACCCGCTGAAGCCGGTCGGCGAGGTGGGTGGCCGGGGCGTGTGAACGAGGCGGAAGGGACGAGGGGAGGATCTGACACATGAGGGCAGCCTTCGACGGTGCGGTGGTCCGGCACGGGCCGACCGTCCTGCGCGTGTGCCGCGCGGTCCTGGGTCCCGGCCCCGACGCCGACGACGCCTGGTCCGAGACGTTCCTGTCCGCGCTGCGGGCCTGGCCGGAGCTTCCGGAGGAGACCAATGTGGAGGCGTGGCTGGTCAGGGTCGCCCACCGCCGCGCCGTGGACGTGGTGCGCAGATCAACGCGCATCGCAGCCCCGGCGGGAGGTGCGGACGAGGTCGCCCTGCTCGAGGAGTGGGAGGGCAGTGGCCGC
>NZ_JAALDX010000178.1 GCF_014145095.1 Dietzia sp. SLG310A2-38A2
TCAGCTCGCTCGCGAGGGCGTCGTCACCGCCTGACACCGCGGTGAGCATCGGCGCGCGCAGTCCCACCGCCACCGACGCGGCGCGGGCCTGGGCGGCCTCGTCCGGCGCGGCCACCACGACCACCGGGGCGGCATTTACCAGGAGACGGGTCGCCTCGACGCCGGAGGAGTCGGCGTCCACCGCGATCCTCGCACCGTCGACCTGCGCGGCGGTGATACCTGGGGCGTCGTCGCCGGAATCGGACGTACACGCGGCGGTGGACGCGACCAGGCAGAACGAGAGAACCGCCGCCCCCACTCCTCGGTTGAAGTGGCGCACGGCGGTCCTCCTGAAGCTCGGGAATCGATCCCGGTGGACCCTACATGGGTCTCAGGCGGTCTCGGTGATCGGCCGGTCGACCCAGCTCATCAGGTCGCGCAGCTTCTGGCCGGTGACCTCGATCGGGTGCTCGGCGTTCTCCTTGCGGAGCTGCTCGAGCTCCTTGTTCCCGCCCTCGACGTTGGCGACGAGACGCTTGGTGAAGGTGCCGTCCTGGATGTCGGAGAGGATGGCCTTCATGCGCTCCTTGGTCCCGGCGTCGATGACGCGCGGGCCCGAGAGGTAGCCGCCGAACTCGGCGGTGTCGGACACGGAGTAGTTCATCCGCGCGATGCCACCCTCGTACATGAGGTCGACGATGAGCTTGAGCTCGTGCAGCACCTCGAAGTAGGCGAGCTCGGGTGCGTATCCGGCCTCGACCATGACCTCGAAGCCCGTCTTGACGAGCTCCTCGGTGCCGCCACAGAGCACGGCCTGCTCACCGAACAGGTCGGTCTCGGTCTCGTCCTTGAAGGTGGTCTTGATGACTCCCGCGCGGGTGCCGCCGATCGCCTTGGCGTAGGACAGCGCCAGGGCCTCACCCTCAGCCTTGGGGTCCTGCTCCACGGCGATGAGCGCCGGGACGCCCTTGCCGTCGACGAACTGACGACGCACCAGGTGGCCGGGGCCCTTCGGGGCGACCATCGCGACGGTGACACCCTCGGCGGGCTTGATCAGACCGAAGTGGATGTTGAGTCCGTGGCCGAAGAACAGCGCGTCGCCGTCGTTCAGGTTGGGCTCGATGTCCTCGGTGAAGATCTGGGCCTGCGACGTGTCGGGGGCCAGGAGCATGATCACGTCGGCCCACTTGGTGGCCTCGGCGGCGGTCATGACCTTGAGGCCGGCCTCCTCGGCCTTCGCGCGGGACTTCGAGCCCTCACGAAGGCCGATCGCGACCTCGACACCGGAGTCGCGCAGGCTCAGCGAGTGTGCGTGACCCTGCGAGCCGTAACCGATGACGGCGACCTTGCGGCCCTGGATCAGCGACAGATCCGCCGAGTCGTCGTAGAACATCTCCACTGCCATGGTGGATTCCCTTCGTGTTGTTTCGTGAAGCCGAGACTTGTGTAGAAGTCGAGACTATCGAGTGGTGGTGATGGACTTGGGGCCGCGTCCCAGCGCGACCATGCCGGACTGCACGATCTCGCGGATTCCGTAGCCGTCGAGCATGCGCAACAGCGCGTCGAGCTTGTCCGGGGTACCGGTGGCCTCGAGCGTGAGCGATTCCGGGGAGACGTCCACGACGTGGGCGCGGAACAGACTGGCGATCTCGACGATCTGGCCACGGTTGGTGGTGTCGGCGCGGACCTTGACCAGGGTGAGTTCCCGAGCGACCGAGCCGGCCGGGTCCTGCTCCACGATCTTGATGACGTTGACCAGCTTGTTGAGCTGCTTGGTCACCTGTTCGAGGGGGAAGTCCTCGACGGCCACGACGATGGTCATGCGCGAGAGCCCGTCGGTCTCGGTGGGGCCCACCGCGAGGGACTCGATGTTGAACCCGCGCCGGGAGAACAGCGACGCCACGCGCGCGAGCACGCCGGGCTTGTCCTCCACCAGCACGCTCAGGGTGTGGGAGCGGGCGGTCACTGGTCCTCCTCCTGGGCGGCGAGCACGGCGGCGTCGATCCGCTCGGTCACCTCGTGGACGTCCGCGGCGTCGTCCGCCACGGAATCGGTGTCGTCGAACAGCGGCCGGATGTCCCGCGCCGCCATGATCTCGTCGTTGGACGTGCCCGCCGCGACCATCGGCCACACCTGGGCGTCCTTGCCCACGATGAAGTCGATGAGCACGGGGCGGTCGTTGATCTCGCGGGCCTTGGCGATCACCTCGTCGACGTCCTCCGCGCGCTCACAGCGGAACGCCACGCAGCCCAGGGCCTCGCCGAGCTTCACGAAGTCGGGGATGAGCTTGGACTGCGTCGACAGGTCGGTCTGCGAGTAGCGCTGATCGTAGAACAGCGTCTGCCACTGGCGGACCATGCCGAGGTTGCCGTTGTTGATCAGTGCCACCTTGATGGGCGCGCCCTCGATCGCACAGGTGGCGAGCTCCTGGTTGGTCATCTGGAAGCACCCGTCGCCGTCGATGGCCCACACCTCGGCGTCGGGACGGCCGAATTTGGCCCCCATCGCCGCGGGCACCGAGTACCCCATGGTCCCGAGCCCGCCAGAGTTGAGCCACGTGCGCGGCTTCTCGTACTGCACGAACTGCGCGGCCCACATCTGGTGCTGGCCCACCCCGGCGCAGTACACGGCGTCGGGGCCTGCTGCCGCGCTGAGACGCTCGATCACGTACTCCGGCGAGAGCGAACCGTCCGACTGCGGACCGTATCCGAGTGGGAACTCGGAGCGGATCTCGTCCAGTTGCCCCACCCAGGCGGTGGGCTCGGCGAGCGCGCCGGAGTCGCGTTCGCCGCGCAGCGTCTCGACGAGCTCGACCAACACCTCCTTGATGTCGCCGACGATCGGCACGTCGACCGCGCGGTTCTTACCGATCTCGGCCGGATCGATGTCCGCGTGGATGACCTTGGCGTCGGGGGCGAAGGTGTCGAGCTGGCCGGTGACCCGGTCGTCGAAACGGGCACCCAGGGTGACGAGCAGATCCGACCGCTGCAGCGCGGCGACCGCCGCGACGGTGCCGTGCATGCCGGGCATGCCGTAGTGCAGCCGGTGTGAGTCGGGGAACGCTCCTCGCGCCATCAGGGTGGTGACCAACGGGATTCCCGACAGCTCGGCCAGGGCCAGCAGTTCCGCCGAGGCGTCGGCCTTGATCACGCCACCGCCGACATACAGGACCGGGCGCTGGGCCTTGGCGATGAGCCGGGCCGCCTCGCGGATCTGCTTGCCGTGGGGTTTGGTCACCGGCCGGTACCCGGGCAGCTTCATCTCCGGTGGCCACGAGAACGTCATCTCGGCCTGTAGGACGTCCTTGGGGATGTCCACCAGCACCGCACCCGGACGGCCGGTCTGCGCGATGTGGAACGCCTCCGCGATCATCCGCGGGATGTCCTCGCCGTGCGAGACGAGGAAGTTGTGCTTCGTGATCGGCATGGTGATGCCGGAGATGTCGGCCTCCTGGAAGCCGTCCGTACCGATGAGCGCGGTGCCCACCTGCCCGGTGATGGCCACGATCGGAACCGAGTCCATCTGCGCGTCCGCCAGCGGCGTCACGAGGTTGGTGGCCCCGGGGCCCGAGGTGGCCATACAGACACCGACCCTGCCGGTGGCCTGCGCGTACCCGGTGGCCGCATGACCCGCGCCCTGCTCGTGCCGGACCAGCACGTGTCGGACCTTGACCGAGTCGTAGAGGGGATCATAGACGGGCAGGATCGCGCCGCCGGGGATACCGAAGACGACCTCGGTGCCGATCTCCTCGAGGGAACGGACGACCGCCTGGGCGCCCGTCATCCGCTCGGGGGCCGCGGACCGGGCCCTGTGCTCTGCACCCGGACGGGGTCCGGGCTGTGCCGTTGGTGCGCTCACTTCAACTGTCCTTCATGCTGGTCGTGGAGCTGACGTTCGTCGCCGCACCCGGTCCGGTGGGACCAGGGGAACCCGGCAACAAAAAACCCCCGACGGCCACGGGGGCCGGCGAGGGTGCGCGTCGACGGAAAGCCAGGTAGCGGCTCAGGCGCCGACGCGCCGGCCGAGTACTAGACCGTTCCAGGTGTTCACGGGCTCAGGTTAGGCCCCGTCCGTCACGGTCGTCAACTCGTGGAAATTGGATCCCACATAGTGGACCGTGAGACAGTGGAAGGCACCATGAGCGCCCCCTTCAGAGCACCCCACCCGGAGTCCACGCCCACCGACCGCGCACTCTTCCGGGTCAACCCCATGTCCTACGCCGTCATCGCCATCGTCGTGCTGGCCATACTCTGGCCCGTCAGCGCCTATCCCGTCGCTCTCGGATGGCTCGTGCTGCTCCCGATCGCGTTCGGCTGGTGGGTCGCACGGACCAACACCAGACTCGACGAGGACGGGGTCCACCTGTCGACATGGCGGGCGAGAAGGTCCGTGCCCTGGGACGACGTCAAGGGCGTGCTGTTCCCCAAGAACGGCTTCGCCCGCCT
>NZ_JAALDX010000018.1 GCF_014145095.1 Dietzia sp. SLG310A2-38A2
CGGGCGCCTCTGCGGCGGGGTCGGTGGTCTCTGGGGCGCTGGCGGCGGTCTCGACCTCGTCGCCGGCAGTGGCGGTACGGTCCTCGTTATCGTTGCTCATGAGGTGACTCATGCTACGGCGTCGGAGGCCCCACACGCGACACGACGACGCAGGTCACTCCCCCGACGTCACCCGGGCCATCCGGTCATGGGTCTCACGGGCGAACAACCACGGGACCACCGCTGCCAGGAGCAGCGCCCCCGAGATGGCGAATCCGGCGGTGTAACCGGATAGCTGCACCACGACGCCCACCAGCACCGGACCGAGGATCGCCCCAGAGTCACTGGCCATCTGGAACGAGGCCAGCACCTTGCCGCCGGAGCGGTCGGCGCCGATCACGTCCGCCACCGCCGCATGCTGGGCGGGATTGAGCACCCCCGCGCCAATGCCCGCCACGACCGATGCGGCGATGAGCAGAGGAACCGTGTCGCACCATCCCAGAATGATCGTCGAGATACCGGAGACGACCAGGCCACTGATCACCAGCGGGCGCCGGCCGTATCGGTCGGACAATCGGCCGGCCAACGAGATCACGGCCGCCGTCCCCACGGCGAACGAGGCGAGTGCAGTCCCCGCGATACCAGGACCGGCGTCGAAGTTCGCAGCCGCGAACAGGGGGACTATCGCCACCCGGACGCCGAAGGAGGACCACCCGTTGGCGAAACTCGACACCAGTGCGGCGACGTACCGGGCGTCCCGTAGCGCGTCCCGCACCGGGAGCGGCTCCTGCTCGGGGGTCCCGTCGTCGGGCGACTGCCGCCGTCCGCCCCGGAGGAATACGGCCACCACCGCGGTGGCCACGAGCAGACTGACGGAATAGACGAAGAACGGCACGCGCATGCCGAACCCCGCGAGTAGCCCGCCGAGGACCGGCCCGCCGATGTTGCCTATGAGGAACGCCGTGGCGTAGAAGCCCATGATCCGGCCGCGAGCGCCCGGTGGCGAGAGCCGGGTGAGCAGGGCCATCGCGGAGATGGTGAACATGGTCGAGCCCAGACCACCGAGACCACGGAAGACCAGCAACTGCCAGTAGGACTGCGCGAACCCGGTGGCCAAGGTCGATATCGCCACGATGAGCAGCCCGCCCATGTAGACCCACCGCTCCCCCAGCCTGTCCACGAGCACGCCGCCGGCGGGGGCGAACACGAGCCGGAAGAAGGCGAAGACGCTCACGACCACCGAAGCGGCCGCCACCGAGACGTCGAAGCTCATGGCGTACTGGGGAAGGACGGGGGCGACGAGTCCGTAACCCACCGCCACAGCGAAGGCCGCGGCGATGAGTACCCAGATGTCGGCGGGCAGCTTGGCACCCGCCTCGGGCGTCCGGGCTGCGGTAAAAGGCAGCCTCACGCCGAACGGAGCACACGGGCGAGGACGTCGGCGCCGAAGTGCAACGCATCGACGGGGACCCTCTCGTCGACGGCGTGGAAATGCCCGAAGACGTCGAACTCGTCCGGCACCCTCAGCGGGACGAAGCCGTACCCGTGGATCCCCAACGGCGCGAGGTGCTTGTTGTCCGTGCTCGCCGGCAGGAGGTACGGCACGACCAGGGCACCGGGGTCGGACTCGTGGACCGCCTCCCGGATGACGGAGACCAGCGGATCGTCGGCGGGCGCGGCGATCGGCGGTTGCCAGATCCAGTCGACCGCCACGTCAGGTCCGAGCTCGTCCTCGATCTCCGAGCGGAAGGTGTCCTCGCCTCCGGGCAGGACGCGGCAGTCGATCTCCGCGAACGCCTCGGACGGGATGACGTTGGTCTTGTAGCCGGCGGACAGGACGGTCGGCGAGGCGGTGTGCGAGAGCGACGCTTCGACCAGCGGGCCGAAGTGCCCGAGCACTCCCAGGTGCGCGGGCAGGTCCGCGACGTCACCACTCGACCCGGCGAGCTCACCGACCGCCGCCGCCAGGGCCGTGTTGGCCTCCGTCGGCGCGACGGGGAAGTGGCGGCTCGCGACCCGGTGGACGGCACCCGCGATCGCCGCGACGGCGTTGTCCGAGGTCGGGCGGGACGCATGGGCGGCGGCCCCCTTGGCGCTCACCCGCGCCCAGGCGACGCCTTTCTCCGCGACGGCGATCGGGTAGAGGCGGCGCCCGGCCACCGGCACGGACCACCCACCGACCTCACTGAGTGCGTGGGTCATGCCGTCGAAGATCTCGGGGCGTTCCCGCACCACCCACTGCGCTCCCATGGTCCCCGCGGCCTCCTCGTCGGCGAAGAAGGCGAGCAACAGGGGCCTGCGCGGGACGATGCCCTCGCGTCGGTAGTGACGCACGACGGCGAGCATCATGCCGATCATGTTCTTCATGTCCACTGTTCCACGGCCGTAGAGCCAACCGTCCCGGATCTCCCCGGCGAACGGTGGGACCGTCCAGTCCTCCGCGACCGCGGGCACCACGTCGACGTGACCGTGCACGACCAGGCCGCCGGCGGCGGGGTCCGATCCGTCGACGCGGGCGAACAGGCTTCCGCGGCCGGGCACGGACTCCACCAGCTCGCTCCGGATCCCCACCTCGTCGAGGTACTCCGCGATCCGTCGGCACACGCGGGTCTCACCGTCGCCGATCGTGGCGGGATCGCCGGTGTTGGTCGAGTCGATGGACACCAGCTCAGCTGTGATCGAGACGGCCTCGGAGTGCAGTCGTTCCCGCATCTCGTCGGTCATCGGCACGGCGTCCGTCATCCGAAGCACATCCCTTCCCCACGGTAGGTGGGCCAGCGGTCCACCACCGCGGGTCCCTGTGCAGTCTCGTCCACCACCTGGAGCGTGTCGAACCGCTCGCAGACCTCCCCCGCCTTCGCGTGGCGCCACCAGGCGCGCTCGCCTATCGCCACCTCCCCTCGCACGGGGGTCTGCACCTCGCCCGCACCCTCCCTACCCAGGTACCGCAACCCCGCGGGGCGGGCGGGGACGGGCAGCCGGTCCGGTCCCGGTACCCCGGAGGCCACGTACCCGCCGTAGAGGAATGTCGTCAGACCACGAGCCGGGGTCCTCACCGCGGGCAGAGCGAAGAACAGCGAGGGCCGCGGTGTGAAGGACCGGTAGTGGTCGAACAACCCGGGAACGAAGAGTCCGGACCCGGCGGTCACCTCGGTGACGGCCGGGTCCGCAGCACTCTCGGTGAGCGAACCGGACCCCCCCGAGTTGACGATCTCCGGTCGCTCCCCGGTGACATGGGAGATCACCTCGGCGACGGCGCCCCGCACCCCGAGCAGACGTCGCATGGACAGGGTCTTGACCAGGCCGACACCCCGGACATCGTCGGGGACACCGGCGACCTGGGCCTCGTAGAACATCACACCGACGACCCGGAACCCCATCGCCACGGCTCGACGGACCAGCGGCTCGACGTCGGCTGGCCCTCGTAGCGGCGACCGCCTCACGCCCAGGTGGATCGGACCGAGTCGAAGCGAGGCGTCCACGTCGACGCACACCCTCGCGCCGCCCGCACCCGATTCACGCGCGATCTCCAACTGTCGTACGTCGTCGACCATCAGGGTCACCGCGTCGAGTGCGCCCGGATCCGCGCCGAGCCGCGCGAGTGCCCCACGGTCGACCGTGGGGTATCCGAGCAGGACGTCGTCGCACCCCGCGTCCACGAGCCACAGGGCCTCGGTGAGCGAGTAGGCCATGATCCCGCGCACCGTGCCGTCGCCCCGAAGCCCCGGACCCAGGACCTCCTCGAGCACACCGCGCGACCTGACGGACTTGCTGGCGATCCGGATCCGCGTCCCACCCGCTCGTCGCCGGAGGTCGGCCAGGTTCGTCCGCAGGGTGGGCAGGTGGAGCGCGGCGAGTGGCGCATCGAGTCCGGCGGTGGCCACCTCGACCGCGTCCACGGCGTCGGTCGCACGGCCGGCCATCGGCCTAGCCACCGTCGATCGGATGCGCGTCCGCCACCACGAGGTCGACCGCCCGGTGGAGGAGGGCGATCGCCTCGTCGTCATCCCGACAGATCTGCCAGCGCAGCCCGATCCCTGCCACCGTGGCCTCCACGACGCGGACCATGTCGTCGAGACCCATGCCCCAGCGCATACCTGCGGACTGCGCGGTCCTCTCGAGCACCGACCGGATGATCTCCTCGTTGGACTCCTGCTGGTGACGGGCCAGGCCGATCTCGGGTGACCCGTGCGTGCGCAACGAGTAGGAGACGATCTCGTAGGTCAGGAGCTGCCGGTCGGGAGAGGCGGAGATGACGGCCCAGATCAGATCGATGGCCTCGTACAGTCTCCGTCGCAGCCCCTCCCTGCCGCGGGCCCCCGAGTCGAAGTCGACGTTGATGAACGCCCTGGCCGCCTGGTGCACCTCCGAGTTGACCGCGCCGATCACCTCGCGCAGCAGCTCTTCCTTGTCCGTGTAGCAGTAGTGCACGACACCGAGGGAGACCCCGGCGCGCTCCGCGACTCCGCGGACGGTCACCGCACCAAGCCCGTCGTGTTCGGCGATCTCCAGGGCCGCCCGTAGAAGCTGCGCTCGGCGCTGATCGGAGGGGAGGCGTCTGGTCACCCGTCCATGGTACGACGACGACGTGGTGGGCACACTTCGTCCCCGGAACCCATGGGCGCCGCCCAGCCATCAGGTCTGTCGTCCAGGTTGGCCCCCTTCGGTGGTCGGGGGGGTAACGTCGGCAGCCATGACGACCTCGACCGCACCGTGGCAGAACTGGGCCGGAAACGTCATCTGCTCGCCTTCGGGCCGGTCCGACCCCACGACCGTCGCGGAGGTCACGGACATCGTGACCTCCGCCGCCGACCGGGGGTCCCGGGTCAAGTGCGTCGGCGCCGGCCATTCCTTCACCCCCGCCGCGGCGACGGACGGGGTCCTGGTCTCACTCGACGACCTCACGGGGATCGAGTCGATCGTCCCGACCCGCGACGCCGACGGGCACGTCGACGGGGCGGACGTGACCGTCTGGGCGGGCACGCGACTGCACCGGCTCGGACCCCTGCTGTGGGACCTGGGACTCGCGCAACCGAACCTCGGCGACTTCGCGGAACAGTCGCTCGCCGGCGCGGTGTCGACGGGAACCCACGGCACGGGCCGGGACGCGGTCGGACTGCCGGCCACCGTGGTCGGTCTGCAACTCGTCGCCGCGGACGGCTCCGTCCTGAACTGTTCACGCGAGGCGAATCCCGAGGTGTTCGAGGCGGCGCGACTCGGGATAGGCGCGATCGGGATCATCACCAAGATGACCATCCACTGCGTCCCGGCGTTCGCACTGAGCGCCGAGGAGCACCCGTGGACCCTCACGGCCGCGCTCGCCGATCTCGAGGGCTTCGCGAGCTCCGCCGACCACGCCGAGTTCTTCTGGTTCCCCCACACCGACGCCGTCACCGTCAAACGCAACACGCGGTTACCGGGGGACGCCGACCTGCAGCCGTTGGGCCGGTTCCGCGAGCTCGTGGGCGACGAGTTCCTGTCCAACGAGGCATTCGGTGCGTTGTGCCGGACGGCCGCACGTCGGCCGTCGATGACACCCCGGATCAACCGCCTCGCCGCCCGGGCGATGTCGGCTCGTGCATACACCGATCGCAGCTACCGGGTCTTCGCCTCCTCGCGGCGGGTCCGCTTCCGCGAGATGGAGTACGCGGTACCGGTGGGCGCGGCCGCAGCCGTGTTGGGTGACCTCCGCGACATGATCGACCGCTCCGGCTTCGTCACACCGTTCCCCGTCGAGGTGCGTTTCGCGGCCGCGGACGACGTCTGGATGTCGACCGCCCACCACCGGGACGTCTGCTACATCGCGGTCCACCAGTTCCACCTGATGGATCACACCGAGCTCTTTCGATGCGCCGAGGAGATCTTCCTCGCAGCGGACGGACGACCCCACTGGGGCAAGATGCACACCCGGACCGCCGCCGACCTCTCGGACACGGTCCGGCACTTCGACGATTTCGTCTCCGTGCGGGACCGACTGGACCCGGACCGGGTCTTCGCGAACCAGTACACCGAACAGGTCCTCCCGTAGGAGACGGGACCACGTGATTCTCCGTACCGTGGAGTGATGGACAAGGGGCGACCGCCCCCATCGCGAACACCCTCGAGGAGATCCCGTGCCAGACCGCGTCCCCGCCGAAACCGACGTCTCCGGTCCGCTCGCCGGAATAGCCACAGGAGCTCTCCGGAAGGCGATACGGAGTCAGGCCGGCGCGGCACGCGCCTACGTCCGCAGGCTCCGTGACAGTCATCCCGACGAGAGTCCCGCACGGATCCGCGAGCGGCTCGACTCCCGCTTCCTGACCACCGTCACCGCGTCCGGGGCCGCCGTGGGCGCCACGGCGGCAGTCCCCGGGGTGGGCACCGTGGTCGCGTTCGGGGCGATCGGTGCGGAGTCCCTGGTGTTCATCGAGGCCGCCGCGTTCTACACCCTGGCCGTCGCGGAGGTCCACGGCGTGGACGTCAAGGTCGGCGAGCACGAGGAGCTGCTCGTGATGACCGTCATGCTCGGCGCGTCGGGCACCGCGATCCTGGCCAACGCGGTCAGCACGAGCGGCGGGGCCTCGGCCGGCGGGTCGCTCGCCGGCAGGTCGCTGGGGCTCCCCGGGCTGAAGGAGGTCAATCGTCGGATGGTGTCCCGATTCGCCCGGAAGTTCGCGGTCAAGCGGGCGACCCTCGCCATGGGCAAGCTGGCCCCGGCGGGCATCGGCGCGGCGGTGGGAGGCTGGGGGAACCGGCGGCTGGGTCGGACCGTCGTGAATGCGGCGGCGAGCACCTTCGGGACCCCTCCGGACAGCTGGCCCGCGACCTGAGCCCCGTCCGTCGAGTGCGCCGCATCCCCCTGTCAGGTGAGATCGGAGAGCCGAGAACGCGCGGAAGGTCTAGCCTGGGTTCATTGCGTGTGAAACCCACCACAAATCAGGAAGGCACCACAACATCGTGAGCAACACCGTCTCACAGTTCGGACAGAACCAGTGGCTCGTCGACGAGATGTACGAGCGGTTCTCCAAGGACCCGTCCTCCGTGGATAAGTCCTGGCACGAGTTCTTCGACGCGAACCCCGGGGCCGCGGCCGCCTCCGGTGGGAGTTCGTCGAACGGCTCGTCCGGTGCCAGTCCGGCTTCGGACGGGGGTGACGCACGCACTGGTGGGACGAGTAGTCGTGGCACGACCGGTGGAGAGAAGAAGAGTGGCGGCAAGAACGGCACGAAGGTCTCCGCCGAGAAGTCCGGGGGCGACAACGCCACCCCCGACGCGAACACCCAGAAGACCTCGGAGCTGACCGTCGCGGACATGTCTCCCGAGTCCTCGGCGCAGGACGTGGCCGCCAAGCCCACCGCCGAGAGCTCCCCGAAGACCAAGGCGCGCGGGCAGGGCGTGCCCGCGCCCGTGCGGACGCCCGGCTCGCGGAGCAAGTCGGACGCACCCGCCGCCAAGCGGACCACGCGGCCCGAGTACACGCCGCCCGAGGAGGCGGAGAACAAGGTCCTGCGCGGCCCGGCCAACGCGATCGTCAAGAACATGAACGCGTCGCTGACGTTGCCCACGGCCACCTCGGTCCGTGCGATCCCGGCCAAGCTCATGATCGACAACCGCGTCGTCATCAACAACCATCTCAAGCGGACGCACGGCGGCAAGATCTCCTTCACCCACCTCATCGGGTACGCGATGGTGCAGGCGATCAAGGCCTACCCGAACATGAACAACCACTTCGAGGAGATCGACGGCAAGCCCAACGTCGTGACCCCGAACGGGATCAACCTCGGCCTGGCGATCGACATGAAGACCAAGGCGGGGCGCACCCTGGTCGTGGCCGCCATCAGGAACTGCGAGGACCTGACCTTCCGCGGCTTCCTCGACGCCTACGAGGACATCGTCTCCCGCGCCCGGATCGGCAAGCTGACGATGGAGGATTTCTCGGGGGTCACCATCTCCCTCACGAACCCCGGCGGGATCGGCACCGTCCACTCTGTGCCGCGACTCACCGTGGGGCAGGGCACGATCCTGGGTGTGGGTGCGATGGAGTACCCGGCCGAGTTCCAGGGTGCCAGCGACGAGCAGCTGGCCAACAACGCCATCGGCAAGATCACCACGCTCACCTCGACCTACGACCACCGGATCATCCAGGGTGCGGAATCCGGGGAGTTCCTCCGCGAGATCCACCGTCTCCTGCTCGCCGACGAGTTCTACGACGAGATCTTCGACGTCCTCGGTATCCCCTACGAGCCCGTCCGGTGGCGTCAGGACATCACCGACCCGCGCGTGGACAAGGACGCCCGTGTCCTCGAACTGATCGCGGCCTACCGCGACCGCGGCCATCTCATGGCCGATATCGACCCCCTGGACGGGAGGCACGCCAAGCGTCGCCGCACCTTCCACCCCGACCTCGACGTCAACTCCCACGAGCTGACGCTGTGGGACCTGGACCGCAGGTACTCCGTCGGCGGATTCGTCGGCAAGGACAAGATGCGCCTGCGCGACGTCCTGTCGGCGCTGCGCGCGGCCTACTGCCGCAAGATCGGCATCGAGTACACCCACATCCTCGAGAACGACCAGCGACAGTGGATCCAGGAACGACTCGAGGGCGTCGACGACAAGCCGACGGTCGCCGAGCAGAAGTACATCCTGTCCAAGGTCAACGCGGCCGAGGCCTTCGAGACCTTCCTGCAGACCAAGTACGTGGGTCAGAAGCGCTTCTCCCTGGAGGGCGCCGAGTCGGTCATCCCGATGATGGACGCGGTGATCGACGAGGCGGCCGAGTTCGCGCTCGACGAGGTCGTGATCGGGATGCCGCACCGCGGTCGCCTGAACGTCCTGGCCAACATCGTGGGCAAGCCCTACCGTCAGATCTTCACCGAGTTCGAGGGCAACATGGACCCCTCGGCCGCGCACGGCTCGGGTGACGTCAAGTACCACCTCGGCGCGGAGGGGATCCAGTACCAGATGTTCGGCGAGAACGAGATCAAGGTCTCGCTCACCGCCAACCCGTCGCACCTCGAGGCCGTCGACCCCGTCCTGGAGGGGATCGTGCGCGCCAAGCAGGATCTCATCGAGGACGAGGACTGGCGGGCCGAATACCCGGTCGTGCCGCTCATGCTCCACGGTGACGCGGCGTTCGCCGGTCAGGGAGTGGTCGCGGAGACGCTCAACCTCTCCCAGATCGACGGGTACCGCACCGGTGGCACCATCCACATCGTCGTCAACAACCAGATCGGGTTCACGACCGCTCCCGAGGCCGGTCGGTCCAGCCAGTACTCCACGGACGTCGCCAAGATGATCGGCGCCCCGATCTTCCACGTCAACGGTGACGACCCCGAGGCGTGTGTACGGGTGGCGCGGCTGGCGATGGACTTCCGCCAGCAGTTCAAGAAGGACGTCGTGATCGACCTCGTCTGCTACCGCCGCCGCGGCCACAACGAGGCCGACGACCCGTCGATGACGCAGCCCCGGATGTACGAGGTGATCGACGGCAAGAAGAGCGTTCGCCAGTCGTACACCGATGATCTGGTCGGTCGCGGCGACATCACCGAGAAGGAGGCCGAGAACGCCCTGCGCGACTTCCAGGGCCAGCTCGAGCGGGTCTTCAACGAGGTCCGCGAACTCGAGAAGCACCCGGTCAAGGCATCCGAGTCGATCCTGCCGAACCAGCCGCTGCCCAAGCGTCTGGTGACCGCCGTCGACGAGTCGGTCATCCACGCGATCGGCGACGCCTTCGGCAACCTGCCCGAAGACTTCCACATCCACTCGCGTGTCAAGCCCGTCTACGAGGCGCGCCAGAAGATGGCCTACAACGGGAACATCGACTGGGCGTTCGCCGAGCTGCTCGCGATCGGTTCGCTCGTCATGGAGGGCCGGACCGTTCGACTGGCCGGTCAGGACTCGCAGCGCGGCACCTTCACGCAGCGGCACGTGGTGGTGGTCGACAAGACCACCGCCGAGCCCTACTCGCCGCTGCAGAACCTCGACGACGCCGACGGGCGGTTCGAGGTGTGGAACTCTGCGCTCACCGAGTACGCCGGTGTCGGGTTCGAGTACGGCTACTCCGTGGGCGACCCGGAGGCGCTGGTCCTGTGGGAGGCGCAGTTCGGCGACTTCGTCAACGGCGCCCAGACCATCATCGACGAGTACATCTCCTCCGGTGAGGCCAAGTGGGGCCAGAAGTCCTCGGTCACCCTGCTCCTGCCGCACGGTCACGAGGGCATGGGCCCGGATCACACCTCCGGCCGCATGGAGCGGTTCCTTCAGCTGTGCGCCGAGGGCTCGATGACGGTTGCCCAACCGTCGACCCCGGCGAACTAC
Source organism: Dietzia sp. SLG310A2-38A2 (assembly GCF_014145095.1). GTDB lineage: Bacteria > Actinomycetota > Actinomycetes > Mycobacteriales > Mycobacteriaceae > Dietzia. The sequence goes on from NZ_JAALDX010000018.1 coordinate 10,276, forward strand.
TTCCACCTCATGCGCCGCCACGCCACCGACGGCATCAAGCGCCCCCAGATCGTCTTCACCCCCAAGTCGATGCTGCGGAACAAGAAGGCGGTCAGCGCCCTCGCGGACTTCACCTCCGGCAAGTTCCGCTCGGTGCTCGACGATCCCACCTTCGTCGACGGTGGCAAGGATCCGGAGAAGGTCAAGACCATGCTCCTGGTCTCGGGCAAGCTCTACTACGAGCTGGCAGCCCGTCAGGAGAAGGAAGGTCACGACGACGTCGCGATCGTCCGGCTCGAGCAGATTCACCCGATCCCGTTCCGCCGTCTCCGCGAGGCACTCGGGCACTACCCGAACCTCACGGAGGTCCGGTGGGTGCAGGAGGAACCGGCCAACCAGGGCGCGTGGAGTTTCCTCGCTCTCAACCTGCCGGAGGTCATCCCCGAGTTCCCCGCGCTCAAGCGGGTGTCGCGACGGGCCATGGCCGCCACCTCGACCGGCCTGAGCAAGGTCCACGCGGTCGAGCAGAAGGCGCTCGTGGACGAGGCGTTCTCGTGATCACGGCCTCGGGTTAGACTCCCGGGCCGCCCCACCGCCGCGCCGGCTCCGATCGGCCGAATCCGCTGCTCCCCCTCCGGATCCGCCACCCGACTCGGGTGGCGGATCCGGACCAGGAGTGGCGGATTCGTGCGTCCAGGGCTCAGTAGTCGTGCGAGTCGAGCCAGTAGTTGGCGAGATCGGTCGGGGTGGACGTCCCGAACTCCACGCCGAGCAGCAGTTCCCGCACGTCCTCGCTGGTCAGTTCGCCGCTGATCCTGTTGACCAGGGCTAGCTGGTCCTCCGAGAGAGAGCCCTTCCGGAACACCGGGACGAGGTGTTGGGCCAGGACGGCGTCCTCGTCGTCGTCCAGCGGCACCATGTCGTCGGGATGCAGGATCGGGTCGGTCGACTGGACCAACCCCACCCCGATCTCACCCGCCCGCAGCGCCTCGAACACCGTGCGCGGGTCCGGGCCCAGAGCCACCCTCCGCCCGAAACCGCAGTCGTACGTCCCACCCACCGCGGTGGCGAGTTCGCGGTCCATGAGCACCTCCTGGCGTGCGCCGAGTGTGAACTCCCCACATCGCCCGGCGAGGTCGGACATGGTCTGCAGACCGCGCGTCTCCGAGGTGTGCCTGGTCACGACGTAGACGGGGGCGTCCTCGGCGGGAGCCGGGTCGGCTGCGGTGACCCCCTCGGGGAGAGCGGCCATCATCGCGGCGTACACCTCGTCCGCCTCGACCTCCGTGGAGCCCGGATCGAACGCACGGAGCAACTCCCCGGTGAACCCGACGGTGAACGTGGCGTCCCCGGTCGTCACCGACTCGAGGACCTCGGCCTGGCTCCCCGACTGCGGACGAGCCGTGACCCGGGAGCCCGATCTCAACAGGGCGTTGCCGTAGATGTGCCCGACGATCTCGGCTTCGCCGAAGGAGGCGGTCTCGATCACCACGACCGGATCGGACTCGTGGGCGGGGATGATCGACGACTGCGCCTGGCAGCCACTCAGTCCCACCGCCGCGGCCCCGGCGATCGCCAGCGCCCGCACCCCGGCCCGCTCCCCCGTCCGCCGCACACGACCACGTCCTCTCTCGCCACGTCCGCACCCGATCGTGCGACACCTGTCCGTCAGTCTCCCAGCAGAACATTAACGGTGTCGTGTCGAGGCCCGGCGCCGGATAGTGTCGAGGTGACGAGTGAGGGGGCGCTGGTGCCGAGTATCCGAGGACGGCGTGGGCATGCGGCCGCATCCACTCCCCCGCCCTCCCGGCTGACCGTCCCCGCTGAACGCGCGGTGGTGGACTGCGGTGTCTACGTCGACGGCGTCCGCGAGCAGGGGCGCTTCTCCCACCAGGCCGCGATCAGGCACGTCCGGGACACCGGGCGGGGTTTCGTGTGGATCGGCCTCCACGCCCCGGACCCGCACCAGATGGAGGCGTTGGCCAGGGAGTTCGGCCTCCACGAACTGATCTCCGAGGACGCGGCCAGCGGGCGGCAGCGGCCCAAGCTGGAGGCCTACGACGACTCCCTGGTCCTGAACCTGTCGACGGTCAGGTACCTCGAGCACGAGTCGGTCACCGAGTCCAACGACATCGTCTCGACCGGCGAGGTCATGGTGGTCCTGGGTCGGGATTTCGTGTTGACCGTCCGCCACGGTGACTTCACCGGTCTCGCCGGCATCCGCGCGGAACTCGAGGGCGCGCCCGAGAGGCTCCTACGGGGGCCCTCGACGGTGACGCACGCAGTGGCGGACCGGGTGGTGGACAGCTACCTCGAGGTGGCCGAGGGGATGAGTCGGGACATCGACGAGTTGGAGACCGCGGTCTTCGCCCCACGCACCCCGGTCGACATCGAGCAGATCTATCTGCTAAAGCGTGAACTGCTCGAACTCAAGCACGACATCGCACCCCTGGCCCTCCCCCTGAGGCGCCTGTCGGTCGAGCATCTCGACCTGATCCCCGCCGAGATCCGGCACTACTTCCGCGACGTCCAGGACCACCACAGCCAGGTCGCCGCGGAGGTCACGACCCTCGACGAGCAGATCACCTCCCTGGTCAACGCGGCCGTGGCGATGATCGGGGTGCAGCAGAACACCGACATGCGGCGGATCTCCGCGTGGGTGGCGATCGCGGTCGTGCCCACGATGATCGCCGGGATCTACGGGATGAACTTCACCAACATGCCCGAACTGCATTCCGAGTACGGCTACTACCTGGTGCTCGGGGTCATGGTCGCCGCGTGCACCGGGCTGTTCCTGCTCTTCCGCAAGAACCGCTGGCTGTAGTCAGCGGGTCAGACCCGGGTTCACCGCGCGGCGCGCCGGATCGGTCACGTCGATCCCGGCCTCGGCCCACGCGTCCTCGAGCTCCCCCGCTCCCTTGAGCCGGACCCAGGCCGCCTCGGTGTGCGTCACCGGGACCGCTCGGAAGATCCGCACGGGGGCGGCCTCCCCGCCCAACTCGACGTCAGGGATCTCGGGCGCACGGAGCACGACGGCGGTGAAGGCCGCGCCCGGCCACAGTGGCTCCCCGAGATCGATGAGAGCGCCCTCCGACAACACCAGGCCCTCGACCGCCGGGGCGGCCGCGAGCACGGCGAGCGCGCGGACGAGCCCGTCCACGCCGCCCCGCAGCACCAGGGAGAGCTCGGCCCGGGGCGCGGTCGGGTCGGGGACGAGTGCGGACGGGTCACCCATCGGGTCGGCCGAACATCCGAGCGAGGCGTATCGCACCAGGCCCGACTCGATGTCCACGAAGCGCAGGACCCGGATCGGTGCCGCGCCCAGGAAGGTCACCGCGGCCTCCTGCGGCTCGGGGCCGAGATGCGCGACCAGGTGCTCGCGGACCGCTGTCAGGACGGACGACGAGTCGGAGCGGCCTCCCGGGGCCGTCACTTGAGGCCGAGGCGTGCGAGTTCGTCGCGGACCTTCTCGGCGTTCGCGGGCTCGCACAGGATGTCGTACCGCCCGGCGACCAGCTGAGAGGTCGACGCGAAGTCGCGCTTTCCCCGTGTCGCGGCGTAGGACAGGGAGGCGGAGACCACACCGAACACCGAACCACCGACCAGTCCGGTGAGGACGACTCCCCACATCGGTTGGGTGAAGATGCCGATCAGCAGGCCGACGAAGAGACCGAGCCACGCGCCGGTGGCCAATCCGCCGAGCAGGATCTTGGGCCAGGTCAGCCGACCGGTGACACGTTCCACCTGCATGAGGTCCACGCCCACGATGGTCACCTCGTGGACGGGGAACTCCTCGTCCGCGAGGTGGTCCACGGCCGCCTGGGCCTGCGCGTAGGTGGGGTAGGAACCGACCACCCACCCGGTGGGTGGCGTGGGCAACCCGGGCGTCTGTCCGCGCCCGCGCCGTCCCGTGGTCGGGGAAACCGGAGTGGTCATCACATCGATCCTTCCGTCGCCGACCCGTTCGGATCGGACTCATGGGCGTCCGACGTCGTCATCCCCGCTGCCCGTCCCCGTGCGGAGACCACCAGAGCCATCTTACGGCTGGCCTCGTCGAGCATCTCGTCGCCGAACATCACCGCGCCGCGGGCCCCGCCCTCCTCGGACGTGGAGTGGGCGTAGGCGGCGAGGATCCCCTCCGCCTTGTCGAACTCGTCCTGACGCGGGCTGAACACCTCGTTGCCCGCGTCCACCTGGGCGGGATGCAGGACCCATTTGCCGTCGAAGCCCAGCGCCGCGGTGCGGGCCGCCGCCCGGCGGAAGCCCTCCTCGTCCCGCACCTTGAGGAACGGCCCGTCGATCGCCTGGAGCCCGTGTGCACGAGCCGAGACGAGGATGCTCAGTAGTACGTGGTGGTAGGCGTCGCCCGGCGAGTACCCCTCGGGCTGCTCTCCCACGGTGAGCGTCCGCATGCCGATCGAGGCCATGAAGTCCGCGGGACCGAACACCAGCGTGAGGACCCGAGCGCTCGCGGTGGCGATCTCGTCGATGTTGGTGAGCCCGAGCGCGTCCTCGATCTGGGGTTCGATGCCGATGTGCCCGACCGGCAGACCCGCCGCCTTCTCCACCTGTGTCAGAACCAGGTCGAGCGCCCGGACCTCCGCGCCCGACCGGGCCTTGGGCAGGAGCAGGGCGTCGACGTGGGCGCCGGCCCGGCCGATCACCTCCGTGACGTCCCGGACCGTGTACTCGGTGTCCCACGCGTTGACCCTCACGACCACGGTCGGTGCGGCGAAGCCACCGGTGGTGAGGGCCTCGACGACGTACTCGCGCGCCTGCTCCTTGGCCGGGCCCGCCACGGCGTCCTCGAGGTCGAGGAACACCTCGTCCACCGGCAGCCCGCGGGCCTTGTCGATCATCTTGACGCTGCTGCCGGGGACGGCGAGGACCGTGCGCCGGGGGCGGGCGCGGAGTCCGGCGATCGTCGCCGCGGCGGAATCCGACGGTGGGGGCTCCGTGTGCTGGGCGGGGGTCATCTGCGGGCACTCCCTCTGGTCCGGTGCGGGCGGGGCGCGATCCACCACCCGGTGACTAACCTGGTCCGCATGGCGAACCTCAACAAGGCTTTCGTCGCCAGGCTAGCCGGACTGCCGGTGATCGGCCCTGACGGGGACGACATCGGGCGGATCCGCGACGTCGTGGTGACGATGCGCGCCCGGCACAAGCAACCCCGGGTCCTCGGACTCGTGGTGGAACTGCCGACCCGTCGGCGGATCTTCGTGCCCATGCTCAGGGTCGCCTCGGTCGAGCCCCGCTCGGTCGCGCTCATCTCCGGAACCATCAATCTGCACCGGTTCCAGTCCAGGCCCGGCGAGAACCTCGTGCTCGGGGCCCTGGTGGACTCGATAGTCGGGGTCGCTCCGGAGCGCGGCGCACCCGGCATCACTGCCGGCACCGCGTCGACGGCGCGCTACCAGGTCGTCGACGTGGAGATCGAACGACAGCGCACACGCGACTGGCTGGTCTCCAGGCTGGCCGTCCGTGTCCGTCGTGGGCGCGGCCCACTGGGCCGCCGGGGGCCGGTGTCGATCCAGTCCTGGAGCCGGATCGAGGGATTCGACGACGACGCCATCGGCACCCCCGAGCACGGCGCGGAGAGCCTGGTCGAGCGATACGCCGATCTCCGCCCGGCCGACGTCGCGCACGCCCTGCGGGAACTGCCGGAGGTGCGTCGGCTCGAGGTGGCCCGCACCCTTGACGACGAACGCCTTGCGGACATCCTCCAGGAGCTCCCCCACGACGAGCAGACCGAGATCGTGACCCGACTGGAGCTCGAACGGGCGGCGGACGTCCTCGAGGCGATGGACCCCGACGACGCGGCGGATCTGCTGGGCGAGATGCCGGAGAAGGACGCGGAGTCCTTCCTCGAACTCATGCATCCGGAGGGGTCCGCACCCGTCCGGCGACTGCTGACGTTCGACGCGGACACCGCCGGGGGGCTCATGACCCCGGAACCCATCATCCTGTCCCCCCAGACGACCGTCGCGGAAGCCCTGGCCCACTGCCGCAATCCCGACCTGAGCCCGGCGCTGGCGAGCCTCGTCTTTGTGGTCCGACCCCCCACGGCCACCCCGACGGGCAAGTATCTCGGGTGCGTCCACATCCAGGCGCTGCTCAGGGAGCTGCCGTCGACGATGGTCGCCGAGACCGTCGACACCAGTCTGTCCACCCTGCGTCCCACCGATTCGGTTGACTCGGTGACCAGGTTCTTCGCCACCTACAACCTCGTCTGCGGCCCTGTCGTGGACGACGAGGGGCACCTACTGGGAGCGGTGGCGGTCGACGACCTGCTCGACCACCTGCTCCCCGAGGACTGGCGTGACATGGACCTGCACGACCACAGGGAGGTACGTCGGTGACCGAACCGGGCACGCGCTCCGCGCTCTCGACCCCCGTCACCTCGCGGCGGCCCCGCATCAGCGTCGACCCGGACGCGGTGGGCCGGTACAGCGAGGCCATCGCCCGGTTCTTCGGGACCGGCCAGTACCTGCTGATCCAGACGATCCTCGTGATCGTCTGGATCCTCATCAACGTCACGGTCGTGGCGCTGCGCTTCGACCCCTATCCGTTCATCCTCCTCAACCTCGCGTTCTCCACCCAGGCGGCCTACGCCGCCCCCCTGATCCTCCTGGCCCAGAACCGTCAGGAGGACCGCGACAAGGAGTCGATCGCGGAGGACAGACTGCGGGCCACCCAGACCAAGGCGGACACCGAGTTCCTGGCCCGGGAGCTCGCCTCCGTCCGGCTCTCGGTGGGTGAGACGGTCACCCGCGACTACCTCCGCCGGGAACTCGACGACCTCCGGCACTCGGTCGAAAGGATAGAGGCGCTGCTCGCGGACCAGAATTGTGACGCCGGTAACACCGAACGCCGCAAAAGCGATTCAGACACCAGGGGCCGGAGGTAGCGTCGACCAGCACGGCAGCGATGTCGCGACGCACCCCGCTCGCGACACCGTCCGGACGCTGTAGGGGGAACTTTGCGCAAGATCGCGCACAACACTGATCGACGGGCACTGACCAGCGCCGCCGTCGCCGCGGGCGTGATCGGCGTGCTCACGGCCGTGAGTCTGACGATGGACCACAGTCGGCCCACCGGGGCCTCGGGCATCGTCCAGGCGGCCGAGACCGCCACCCAGGAGCCGACGACGACCGCGTCGAGTGCCACCACGCCGTCCTCCGAGACCCCGCCGCCGCCCGCGGCGGCGGACC
>NZ_JAALDX010000179.1 GCF_014145095.1 Dietzia sp. SLG310A2-38A2
GGGCCGGAGGTCGACGCCCTCGCGCGCGGCGGGAAGCTGGCGGGACGCGATGTCGGCTCCGCGCTGCGGCGCCTGTTCCCGTGGCCGGAGGCCGCCCGGTTCGATGATCTACTGCCCGACCGTCTTCAGGTGCCCAGCTCGTCGTCATACCGCGTCGACTACCCGGAACCCGGATCCGACGCCGCCCCCGTGCTGGCCGTCAAGCTGCAGGAGTGCTTCGGCTGGACCGCCTCACCCCGGATCTGCGACGGGCGGGTGCCCGTGACGGTCCATCTGCTCTCGCCCGCCGGCCGGCCACTCGCCGTGACCCGCGACCTGGCGTTCTTCTGGCGCGAGGCCTATCCCGGTGTGCGGGCGGAGATGAGGGGCCGCTATCCCAGACACCCCTGGCCGGAGGACCCGATGGTCGCGGAGCCCACCCGTCGGACCAATCGTCGGCGCTGAGGATTCCAATACCATAACGAGCTGCGTTGACGCAATGCCTCGGACCGGTCCGGCTCCTACCATGTGACCAAGCGCATCCGCGCCCGTCGACTCCGCCCGGAGGGTGATCGCCATGCCTTCGTACACACCACCCGCACCCCACCGTGTCCCCCTCCCGACCAGGACACCAGCACGGATCAAGACGATCCCGCACGTCCGGAACCGGATCGGGGCCCTGGTGGCGTTCGCCGGTCTGATACTGGCGCTGCTCAGCCTCTATCTGCCGTGGCTGTCCACGGGCCGGGACGAGCGGATCTCCGCCCTGGGGATCACCGATATCATCGACGTCCGCAGCGTCGCACCGGTGCTGTTTCTCGGACTACTGGTCCTGAGCTTCCTCGTGACGGTCACCGCGCTCACCCGCCTGGGCGCGTTCGCCGTCGCGGCGGCAGTGGTGTCGATCGGGGTGCTCGCGGGTCACCTCGCCTTTATCTGGACCCTCATCTTGTCCACGGGCTCGACGGAGCCGGCGCTGTCGGGCCTGCCCGCGAACGCCACGGTGACCTTCGGGCCCTTCGTGGCGGCGTTCGGGTTCGTGATGGTGACGGCGGGGTCGGCGTGGGCCGCCCGGTCGGCGCGGTACGTCAAGGATCGCGTGATGTGAGGGATGCAGGCGATCCGGCAGGACCGCGCCCTCGTGGCAGGACCGCACCGTTGTGGCAGAACCGGAGAACCACGACTATCGTGTGACTTATCTCACCTCGCAGGTTCCGGTCCGATTAAGGGGCAACCGCCATGGCCGCACAGACAACGCCCGTCACTCGTACCTCGCCCCCGTCGGCGAACACCCGGGGAGGCGGCAAGATCATCCCCCACCTGCGCAACCGCGTCGGCGGCCTGATCGCCGTCGTGGGACTGGCACTCGCCCTGCTCAGTCTGTACCTCCCCTGGTTGAGCACCGGGACGGGCGGGGGGATCAGCGCACTCGACCTCACCGAGATCCTGGACCTGCGCGCGATGGCGCCCCTGAACTTCCTGGGGCTCCTCGTCCTGTCAGTCCTGGTGGCGGTCACGCTGTTCACCCGGCTCGGATTCTTCGCGGCCGCCAACGCGGTCCTGGCGTCACTCGTGTTGATCGCCCACCTCATCTTCGTGTGGGTCCTGTTCAACTCGACCGACACCTCCGACCCGATGCTGGCGGGCCTGCCCGACGGCACATCGGTCACCTACGGGCCGTTCGTCGCCGCGATCGGATTCGTACTCGTGATCGCCGGATCGGCGTTGGCGGCCAAGTCCGCCGAGTACCTCCTCCCGGACCGCGCCGAGGCCCGCATGTTCAAGAACTCGTGAGGCGTCAGAACACCACTACGGTGTCCCCGACCTGCAGACTCTCGAAGTAGGTCGCGGCGGCGGGCCGGTCCATCCGGATGCACCCGTGCGACTCGTAGGCCGGGTCCCCCTCGTGGAACGCGATCCCGCCCACGAAGTACACCGCGTACGGCATCGGCGCGTCGTCGAACAGTCGGCTCACCTCGTGGCGCACCTTCCGGGTGACCTGGTACGTCCCACGCGGGGTCTCCCAGCCGGCCTTGCCGTGGGACATCCGCACCGGTCCGTAGCTCAGCCGCTCCCCCGACTGCAGCCAGGTCCGGTTGCCGTCGAGGTCGACGCACGCCGCGGCCGTACTCGGACACGGGCTCTGCGGGGTGAGGTCCGGCGGCGGCGGGGGCGGCGGGGGCGCGGCCG
>NZ_JAALDX010000180.1 GCF_014145095.1 Dietzia sp. SLG310A2-38A2
GGCCCCGCCACCGGCGCCGAGACGGTCGCCGACTCGCCGGGGCCGTTCCTCGTGGTGGCGCCCTCGTCGGTCGTCCCCAACTGGGAGGCCGAGGCCCGGAGGTTCGTGCCCTCGCTGCGCGTGGCCCGGCGGTCGGCCACCGAGAGCAAGTCGCCCACGACCGTGGCCGAGGACGCGGCCGCCCACGACATCGTGGTCACCTCCGCGACCGTCCTGCGACTGAACGCCGAGGCGTACGCAGGGATCGGGTGGGCCGGGGTGATCCTGGACGAGGCGCAGCAGGCCAAGAACCCCTCGTCCAAGCTGTTCGCCGCTCTGGCCGGTCTGCGGGCCGGTTTCCTTCTCGCCGTCACCGGCACCCCCATGGAGAACAACCTGACCGAACTCTGGGCCATCGCGACCCTGTCGTGTCGCGGAGTGCTGCCCGACGCCAAGGAGTTCCGGTCGCTGTTCCGCACTCCCATCGAGAAGAACGGTGACGCCGAGGCGCTGCATCGCCTGCGCCGGCGACTGCGGCCGTTCCTGCTGCGGCGCCGCAAGGAGTTGGTGGCCGGCGAGCTTCCGCCGCGCACCGATGCGGTGATGGAGGTGGAGCTCTCGGCCGCGCACCGGAGGGTCTATGAGCGCGAACTCGCCCGGCAGCGGGCGTCTCTGCTCGCGCTGCTCGACGACTTCGACTCCAACCGCATCAGCATCCTCGCCGGCCTCACCGTGCTGCGCCGACTGTGCCTGGACCCCTCGCTGGTGGACCCCGATCACGCGTCGATCCCCTCCGCCAAGACCGATGAGCTCATCGCGTCGCTGCGTGAGGTGGTGGCCGAGGGACACCGGGCCCTGGTCTTCAGCCAGTTCACCAGCTACCTCAACACGGTGGTCGACAGGCTGCACGCCGAGGGCATCACTGTCGCCCACCTCGACGGAAGGACCACCGACAGGGCGGGCGCCGTCGGCGAGTTCACGCAAGGTGGCGCCCAGGTGTTCTGCCTGAGTCTCAAGGCCGGGGGCGTGGGCCTGAACCTGGTGGGCGCCGACTACGTCTTCCTGCTGGACCCCTGGTGGAACCCGGCGACCGAAGCCCAGGCCGTGGACCGGGCCCACCGGATCGGCCAGACCAGGCCCGTGCTGGTGTACCGGATGGTCGCCCGCGACACCATCGAGGAGCGGGTCGTCGAACTCCAGCGACGCAAGGCCGAGCTCTTCGCCTCCGTGCTGGACAGCGGGGAGCACTTCTCGGCGGCTCTCACGGCTGATGACCTGCGGGGGTTGATCGAGTAGGCGGGCGCCCCGCCGACGCGGCCGGATGCACCTGCCGGATCACCGCACCTGCCGGGTCAGCGCACCGCCGGCATCGCCAATCCCGCCGCCACCGCGGCCCCGAAGAGCGCGGTGTCCCGCGACGGCGAGAACACGACCCGCGGGGTCGCGATGGTGTGCGGCAACGTGTGCAGTTGCTCGGCCACGGGCCCGTGCAGCGCCTCGCCCAGGCCCACCACGATCCCGCCGGTGAGCAGGACCGTGCGGGGTCGGAACAGCTGGACGGCGTCCACCACGAAGGACCCCAGTCGGTGGGCGTAGATCTCGGCGGCGCCGTCGCCGTGTTCCCGTTCGAGGTCGTAGAGCCCGTGCCCGCCCAGACCCCACCACGCCTCGGTGGTGCCGCCGTCCACGACCAGCCGCCAATGCCCGAGGTCCCAACCGGTGGGCCCGCACGGGTGGATGAGCGCACCGTGGCGGTTGAGCGCCCCGAACGACAGGGTGGTGCCCAGGGAGATGGCGATGCCGCCGAACTCGACGTCGGGCAGTTGGGTCAGGGCCAGGGCGTGGGCGTCGCCGTGGCCGATCACGGACACCGGGGTGTCCAGCAGTGCGACCAGCATGGAGCGCATCGGTCCCTCGGCCCAGGCGGCCGCGCGGGAAGCCTCGATGATCCCGCGGTCGGCGTCGACGTGCCCGCTGACCGACACTCCGACACCGCTGGGGGAGGGATCGACGGCCCGGATGACCGCCGCCAGGTCCTCGGCGGTGGCCACCTCGGCCCCGTGGACTCCCACCACGCGGCCGTCGACCACGGCGCCGATCCGCGTTCCACTGCCGCCGATGTCGACGACCACGCCGTTCCTCATCAGATCGCCTCCCGTTCCACACCGACCATTGTCACCAATAGTTCGTAGCGGGCGGGCTAGTGGGTGTGGTGGGGTGCTAGCCGGTGTCGACGTTGCGGATCGGGTCGCTCGTCTGGCCCACGGTGCTGCAGTAGAGCTTGGCCGACTCCTGGTTCAGCGTCACCTCCATGCCGGCGGGATCGGACTGCCCCTTCTCGTCGAGGAAGGTGGTGATCACGTCGCGCTGGTCCTCCGGCGGCATCTCCATGTAGTCGCCGCAGGTGGTGTCGCCGCCTTGGTTAGGATCCATCGCGTTGCAGCCGGTCAGTGTCGCCAGAACGAGGGCGGCGGTGGCAACCGGAGCGGCCAGCATCGCGGGTCGGGTGCGGGTGGGCATGGGAGACCTCCGTGGGGATGACGACGACTGGGCGGGTGGACGATGAAAGTGTTCGGACGATGAGGTGAGCGTAAGCCCGCGAGGTGATGGACATCACCATTCGGCCGGGATTCGGGCGAGTGCACGCGTGGTTCTAGTAGATATGACAACATCTTTTGAGGCCCGAGCCGGCTTGCAACTGGACGACGCCGCCCAGGATCTGCTCTTCCGAGAGGCCCGCTCTGCCAACGCGTTCACCGACGAGCCCGTGACCGACGAGCAACTCCGCGCGATCTATGACCTGGTCAAGTGGGCGCCGACGTCGATGAACAACCAGCCGCTGAGGATCGTCGTGGTGCGGTCCGAGGGGGCCAAGGCCCGACTGTTGTCGCACCTGGCCGAGGGGAACCGGGCCAAGACCGCCGCTGCGCCGGCCGTCGCGCTGCTCGCCGCCGACGTGGATTTCCACGATGAGCTGCCCCGGCTCTTCCCTCACTTCCCCGGCGCCCGCGACCTGTTCTCCGACGAGGCCGCACGGGTCGGCGCGGCCGAGCTCAACGCGAGCCTGCAGGTCGGCTACACCATCCTGGGCATCCGCGCCGCGGGTCTCGCGGCCGGCCCGATGACCGGGTTCGACGCCGAGGCGATCGCAGAGGAGTTCTTCCCCGACGGCCGCCACCGCGTCCTCGTGGCGATCAACATCGGCACGCCGGCGGAGAACGCCTGGTTCGACCGACTGCCCCGACTCGACTACGACGAGGTCGTCACGACCCTCTGAGGGGAGTGGTCACAGGTAGCCCGCGCGTCACAGGCAGCCCACGAGTCGCAGCGCGAACTGGTCGCCGTAGCCCAGGATCGTCTGAGGGTGTGGTCCCGGCCGTTCCGCCATGATCTCGGGGCCGTGCGCCACGGCGTGGTCGACGCCCACCGCGTGCATGAGTTCGTGAAGTGTCAGGCTGCGGGACCAGATTTCCCCGGGGAAGGGGCTGATCTGATCCGGCCGCAGGGTGACCGAGCCCTGGAGGACTAACCCTCGCGGCCACACCGTGACGCCGCCCAGACCCGCGATCTCAGGGTCGGTGTGGAACATCGGGTGGTCGCCGTACGTCACGGAGATGGCGCCGTCGCCTTCGCGGTCTGACTCGGTCCCGGGCCCCGCGTACCTGAGGGGGAGACCGCTGGCGAAGGCGAGCGTCTCGACCGCCCATGCCAGGTCGGGCTCGCTGCCCGGGGGCGCGTCGTAGGAGCGCACGGGGATCTCGTGCTCGCACGGCCAGTGGGCGATGTACCCGTCCTCGGTGGCCTCGACGGCGTAGTCGACCCCCGCGATGAGCCCGCCCGGGGGCTGGACCTCGGCGGCGCGGCGCGGCGACCACTCGCCCCGGAGCGG
>NZ_JAALDX010000181.1 GCF_014145095.1 Dietzia sp. SLG310A2-38A2
GTCCGGCACCCGGCCCGGTGGCGCCCCGGGAGGTCGGACCACCAGTCCGGCACCCGGTCCGGCACCCGGTCCGGTGGCGCCCCGCCGCCACCTGACCCCACGTTCCGCACACTCAAAGGATTTCGCTTCACCCATGCTCTCCACGCTGACGAACGCCCCGACCATCGCCCCGGCCGACCTGCGCGAGGCGATGGACTCGGACACCCCGCCCACCGTGATCGACGTGCGGTCCGGCGCCGAGTACTCCTCGGTCCATATCCGCGGTTCCTACAACGTGCCGCTGCCCCTGCTGGCCGAGCACGGTGAGGAGTTCGCCTCCCGCCTACCGGGGCAGGTCGTGCTGATCTGCCAGTCCGGCAACCGCGCCCGCCAGGCCAACCAGCGCCTCGAGTCCGTGGGCGTGGACCCCGACTCGGTCACCGTCCTGGACGGCGGGATCGCCGGCTACGAGTCCGCTGGCGGCGAGGTCGTCCGCGGCAAGGGCGCCTGGGCGATGGACCGGCAGGTCCGGATGGTCGCCGGTTCCCTCGTCCTGGCGGGCGTGACGGCCTCGAAGGTGATCTCCCCGAAGTTCGCCTACCTCGCCGGCGCCATCGGGGCCGGGCTGACCTACTCCGCGGCGAGCAACTCCTGCGCCATGGCCGCAGCCCTGGCCAAGATGCCGTGGAACCGCTCGGCCGACGAGCCCGGGCTCGGCTCCGTCCTGGACTCGCTGCCCGCCCGCTCCTGACCCACCCCACTCCCGACACCGGAGCCGGCGCCCCGCCGGAGAAAGGCACCTGACATGGAGATCTCCACGATCATCGTCGTGGCCCTGGCCGTCCTGGTCGGACTGTCCCTGGGCCTGCTCGGCGGGGGCGGGTCCATCCTGGTCGTGCCGCTGCTGACCTACATCGGCGGACTCGACCCCAAAGAGGCCATCGCCACCTCCCTGTTCGTCGTGGGCGCCACCTCGCTGGTCAGCCTCATCGGCCACGCCCGCAAGGGCAACGTCCAGTGGCGCACGGGTCTGATCTTCGGCGCGGCCGGCATGGTGGGCGCGTTCGGCGGCGGACTGGCCGGCGGCTACATCCCCGGCACCGTCCTGATGGTCGCCTTCGCGAGCATGATGATCGCCACCGCCGGCGCCATGATCCGCGGCCGCAAAGACCGCGACGGGCAGAGCGGCGACCACCACCACCCGCTGTGGCGGATCCTGCTCGACGGCCTCGTCGTGGGTGCCGCGACCGGACTGGTCGGCGCAGGAGGCGGATTCCTCGTCGTCCCGGCCCTGGTCCTGCTGGCGGGCCTGCCGATGACCGCCGCGGTGGGCACCTCCCTGCTGGTCATCGCCATGAAGTCCTTCGCCGGACTCGGCGGCTACCTCACCTCGGTCAGCCTGGACTGGCCGCTGGTCGCCGCGGTCACCGCCGCCGCGATCGCCGGTTCATTCGTCGGCATCCGGCTGACCTCCGTGGTGCCGGAGAAGGCACTGCGCAAGGGGTTCGGCTACTTCGTCCTGGTCATGGGCGCCTTCGTCCTGTCCCAGGAACTGCCCTTCCCCGCCGCACCCATCATCCTCGGCATCGTCGTGGTCCTGGCCAGTGCCGCGGCGACCTGTCTGCTCGCCGCCAAGGACCGCTGCCCCTTGAGATCCTCCACACCGATCGCCGCCCGGGCCTCGTGACGCGGAGCTGAACGGCCCCGACCGCATGGGCCACGGCCCGTGCGGTCGGGGCCGTTGTCGTCGACGCCGGTTGTCCTCCGACCGCGGTGCGCGCACCATTCGCGTCATGGATACAACTCTGCTCTGGGACGGCTGGGAACCGGTCGTCCACTCCGTCGTCATGGTCGTGTGTGGCTTCGTCGCCCTGGTGGTGATCCTCCGGGTATCCGGCCCACGCACGATGGCCAAGATGACACCCCTCGACTTCATCGTGGCCGTGACCATAGGTTCGGCGTTCGGACGCACACTCACCGCGACCTCGGTGCCCCTCGCCCAGACGGTCCTGGTGTTGGCGTTGTTGGTCGGCCTCCAGTGGCTGTTCGCCGCGGTCCGCGCGAGGTCACCGCG
Source organism: Dietzia sp. SLG310A2-38A2 (assembly GCF_014145095.1). Taxonomy (GTDB): domain Bacteria; phylum Actinomycetota; class Actinomycetes; order Mycobacteriales; family Mycobacteriaceae; genus Dietzia. The sequence continues at coordinate 2,054 of NZ_JAALDX010000181.1, forward strand.
GGTCCGGTCCCTGCTGGACAGCCCGCCGGTCCTCCTCTACTACCAGGGACGGATGCAGGGCCGGGCCCTGCGGAGCCACCGCCTTCTCGAGGACGATGTCCACACGGCGGCCCGGCAATCGGGGAAGGGCTCTCTCGAGCAGGTCGCGGCGGTGATCCTCCAACAGGACGGCAGCCTGGGGGTGATTGGTCGCGACGATCTGGGCGACGCCTCGAGCCTGCTGCCGTTCACGGGCCGAGACGACATCCGAGACAACGAAGGATAAGAGAAATATCCCCGAGCGGTGGCGTGATCCGGATCACATAGCTACCGTGGCCCAACCGATATCGTGGAAGGCGGGGTCATGGATCATTTCAACCGGAGGGCATTTCTCGCGCGGGCGTCCCTGTTCGGTGCATTCGTCAGCGCGGGCGTCGCGTTTCCGGGGGCCCTGAACAGCTCGCTCGGGCCGGTGGGACGAGCGAACGCCCAGGGGACCGGCAGTGCCGTCCTCGACGCGGTCGAGGAGTTCTCCCTGGACACCATGCGGGCGCTGTGCGTGATGGTCATGCCCGGACCCGACGAGTGGTCGAGACAACAGGGCACGCCACGCATGGACCCGGGCCCGATCGAGGTCGGCGGCGGCGAGTTCATGAAGGACCTGTTCGACAACTACCTGGGAATGGGTGACCAACTCGCGCGCCCCCTCGCCCTGGGGCTGGGCGAGGCACTCTCCGACATGGGGATCCCCACCGAGCCCTTCCTCGGACTGAGTGAGCCCGACGGCCGCCGCATCGACCAGGTGCTCGGCTACATCTACAGCGACCGCGTGCTCCCTCTGTCCCTGCCAGTGGCGCTCCTCCTCAACACCGGCGCGCTGCTGGTGAACCCCGGGTCAATTGTCGGCCCCCTCGGCTCGCCGTTCTCCCGCCTGTCGCTCGGGGACAAGTGCAGGGTGCTCGAGGGGATCGAGGGTCCCGTCCCCCAGCTGGTCTCGATCATCGACGGTGCCTTGCCGGTCCCCCTACGCGGCTCGGCGTCGGGGTTCCTCCGGTTCGCCGGGGGCATCCTGCTCCAGGGCACCGCGTTCGGCGTCTACTCCGAGCAGAACACCTACAACCCCGCGACCGGGACGGTGGATCCGCGCCCCGTGCCGTGGGACCTCACGGGATACCGGCCGACCGGCCTGGTCGACGGTCATCCCGAGTTCATCGGCTACTACCAGAACCGCACGGAGGTGCCTGCAGATGCGTGATGTCATCGTCATCGGAGCGGGAGGTGGTGGCCCCGTCGTCGCCGCCGAACTCGCCGGACGTGGGTTGGACGTGCTCGTCCTGGAGGGCGGCCCCCGGCACGCCGATCCGGAGAGCCAGTGGTCGCACGCGGAGAACGATGCCAACAACCCGAACAACGGGTTCCTCCGCTTCGGGCCGGAGGACCGCGACAAGCCCGCGTGGTTCCGGGAATGGACCAACAACCTCTTCGTCTGGCAGTTGTCCGGTGTCGGCGGCACCACCCAGCACTACTACGGCAACAGTCCCCGCCCCATGCCCGGGGCGTTCAGCGGCTACACGGGTGCCGACGCGGCGGAGTACGACACCGCCCACCGCTTCCCCTTCAGCTACGAGGAACTGGTCCCCTACCTCGAATGGGTCGAGGCCACGCTGCCGGTGGAGACCGCGGCGATGGGCACCAAGGAGGAGATCACCTTCCGGGGCTGCGAAGCGGTCGGGCTGCCGGTCCAGACCTCCCGGGACATCACCAGGCCCGCGTTCCGGCCCCAGCAGAACGCGATCCTCCAGCCCGGGGGGAACTCGGGACGGACGGACGACGCCAACCTGCTCACCTACCCGCAGGCGACCGGCTGCACGTTCTGTGGCCACTGCTTCCAGGGGTGTTATGTACCCCGGCAGGCGCCGCGGAACCAGTACGCCAAGCGGTCCACCGACAACAGCTACGTCCCGCTCGGGCTGGCCGCGGACGCGGTACGCCCCGGTGGGCGGGCGTTCGAGCTGATCGCGGACAGCTTCGTGCAGTCGATCCGTCACGAGCAGGAGGGTCCGCACACCGTGGCCCGGGGCGTGACGTGGCGGAACAACACCACCGGGGAGATCTTCTCCGAGGACGCCCGCGTCGTGGTGCTCGCCGGTGGGGTCACCGAGAGTCCCCGCCTGTGGTTCAACAGCGGGCTGCCCAATCCGAACGACTGGGTCGGCCGCGGGCACACCGACCACCACTTCGACTGGGTCGTGGGCAGCTTCGACGAGTACACCGGCAACTCCAAGGGCGCGAACTCGGCGGCGCGGATGGACTGGCCGGGCCGCGGCGGCATGGAGAACGTGGGGCTCGGCCCGGCGATCCAGGCCTTCACGCTGTCGCTGTCCGACTCCGGGGTCCGCGGGGTCTACGACAACGGGCGCGGACTCTACGGACCGTGGGACGGCCCCTCGGGCCGCCTGGTGGGCAACGAACTCAAGGACCTCATGATGGGCGGGATCGACAACCTGCTCAACTTCCTCGTGATCACCGACGATCACGTGCAGTCGACAAACAGGATCACCCCGTCCCTGTTCCCCGCCGACGAGAACGGCGCGCCCGCCAAGCTCGACATCACGCTGCGGAACCGCTCCCCGCGGACCCAGGAGAACCGGGAGTTCATGGTGCGCAAGTCCGCGGAGATCATGCGGGCTGCCGGGGCGAAGAAGGTGTACCGGCTGGACTGGGCTCCGCTGCTGCTCCACGTGCACTCGTCGATGCGGATGGGCGAGTCCGACCAGAACTCGGTGCTCGACGCGAACGCCGAGGCGCGGTGGGTCAAGCGGCTGTTCATCGCCGACAACTCGGCGCTCGCCAACGCGCTCGGCGGACCCAACCCGACCCTGACCACGCAGGCGCTCGCCACCCGGACGGCGGAGAAGATCTTCCAGCTGTACTTCGGCGGGGACTCCTGGGTAGGCAGGGAGGCCCCGGTGGTGAGCACGGATGCCAGGATCTCCGCCCGCATGAACGCGATGGGGCTCTGATCGGCGGGGCGCCGATACGAGGGAGCGCTGCTCACGGGCGGGTTGAGCACAGGCGCGCTGATCACGGTCCCCCCGTCGGCGGCCCCGACGCGTTCGCGTCCCGACCCGGACCCGGGGTGATAGTTTTCTTCATCTCCGGTCGATGCTTCGGGAAGGCAACCTATGTGCACGCGAACGCTCTGGTCTCCGGGCGAGGACCTTGTCCTGGCCGGCCGCACCATGGACTACGGGGTCGACGTGCGGACCAACCTGTGGGCGTTCCCCCGGGGGATGGCCCGCGACAACGGGGTCGATGACACCCTGCGCTGGACCTCGACGTACGGCAGCGTCGTGGCCGCCGCCTATGACGTGGCGAGCACGGACGGGATCAACGAGGCGGGCCTGGCCGGGCATCTGCTGTGGCTCGCGGAGTCCGAGTACGGCGAGCGCGATCCGGACCGTCCGGCGTTGAGCGCCTCCGCGTGGGTGCAGTACATGTTGGACAACTTCGCGACCGTCGCCGAGGCTGTGGACTGGATGCGTCAGTCCCGGGTCCAGATCCGGACCTCGGGAGATCCGGTCACCGGCCAGACCGTGACCGTCCACCTGGCGCTCGACGACCGCACCGGCGACTCGGCGATCATCGAGTACATCGACGGCGAACCCCACATCTGGCATGACCGGGCCTACACGGTGATGACCAATTCGCCGCCGTTCGCCGAGCAACTCGAGCGGCTCCGCGAGATCGAGGGCTTCGGCGGTGACCGCCCGCTGCCCGGCGGCACGGACGCCGACGAGCGGTTCGCCCGCGCGGCCTTCTACCTGGACCGACTCCCGGCTCCCGCAGACCGGACGGGGGCCGTCGCGGAGTTGCTGAGCGTGATGCGCAACGCGTCGCAACCGTTCCGCATGCCGGATCCGGACCAACCGAACGCCTCCACAACCCTGTGGCGGACCATCACCGACCACGTCGACGGTGTGTACGTCTTCGAGAACACCGGGCGGCCCAACATCGTGTGGGTCCGGTTGGAGCACCTCGACTTCTCCGAGGGCGCACCGGTCCGCAAACTCGACCTGGTCGCCGACACCGGGCTCGAGGGGGGTCTGGTCGGAGAGGTCAGCGCCCACTTCGAGGCGACGGCCCCCATGGAGTTCCTCCGCGCGTCCTGAGAGCCGCTCCCGGGCGCCCGGCACCCCCACCGGGTTTCCTGCCGCCCGTACTCAGAAGACGCTGACCCCCAGCCGTCGGCGCGCCCGCAGGTCCCACAGGTTGAGTGTGTAGACCACACGTAGCGGCCTGGACAGAACGGTGTCGAGTGCGGCCGCGAGGTTCACGATGATGCGGCGGCGGCGGAGGTCCTGAGGGGTGATCGTCCAGCGCATCTCGTCACGGATTCGCGCGGGGACCGCGAACTTGGTCATCGACAGACTCCAGGGCCCCAGTGTCTTGTGGGCGAGTGTCCCCAGCTGCTTCATCCGGACCTCGAGGACCGCGAAGTCGGCGAGCGACTGGAGGTACTCGCGAACCGTGTCGTCGATCCGGACGCCGTCGATGCCCTCGGCGAATCGTCTCTCGTACTCGGCCCAGGTCGCCGGCCAACGGGCCTCCGGGACGTTCAGTGTGGTCCCGAGCGGTCGCGCGAGCTCGATCACCCGGTCGAGTTCCGCCTCCGACAGCGGCCCGTGCACCATCTCCCACTGATCGATGTAGTAGCGGACCAGGCAGAGCGCCACCCACGTCTGCGAGGTCGCGGAGTTGGCGTTGTAGCGGACCGGACTGGACTCGGTCGAGTGGACCTGCGCGTGGATCTCACGCACCGCGTCGTGGAAGAACTGCCGGTCAGCCTGGTTCCCCAGCGTCGCCACGGCGAGGTACTGGGCGGTGGTCCGACCACGCTTGATCGGGCGGAGGTCGCCGCGGCCTCGGTCCACGCGGCTCTCGACCACGCCGTACCCGACCGCGGGGTCGGCCAGCTGCATCACCACGTTCGCGGCGGGTAGCCAGAACCACAGATGCGTGGACAGGTCCGGGAGGTGCCGGATCCTCCTCGGGTCGACGTCTGCGTCGACGGATCGCGTTCCTGGGTTCATCACGTCACTCCCTGTGCACGGCGCGTGCCGCGCGATCATGCCGTACGTGCTCGAGTTTCAGATCACATATATCTTACATCATGAATCGAGCCGGGAGGCCCCGCCGGTCGGCCGAGCGACCGGAACGCACCGCCTGGCAGGATAGGGTTACCTAACTAGAGGAGACCTTCGTGGCAGACGAGCGCAAGAGCCCCACCCCGACCACCCTCACCGTGCTCCGCACCGAGGCGGTGAGCGCCCACATGGTGCGGGTCGTCCTCGGCGGCGCGGGGTTCGACGCCTTCGCACCGCGCGCGGAGACCGACAGTTACGTCAAACTCGAACTGCCCTCCGGGGACGGCCCCGTGGTGCGGACCTACACCGTGCGACGCGTCGACCTCGTGGCGCGCGAGATCTGGATCGACTTCGTCGTGCACGGGGACGCGGGCGTCGCGGGGCCGTGGGCCCGGACGGTCGCGCCCGGGACCGACGTCGCCGTCCGAGGGCCGGGCGGTGGGTACCGTCCCGACTCCGAGGCCGACTTCCACCTCCTCGCCGGGGACGAGACCGCGGTCCCCGCGATCTCCGCCGCCCTGGAATCCCTGCCCTCGGACGCGGTGGGGGCGGTGTTCCTGGAGGTGGGTGACGACGACGACGAGGTGACACTCACCGCTCCGGAGGGCGTGCAGATCACCTGGCTGCACCGCGGGGCCCCCTCCACGCAGGCCGGCCCCGGACAGATCGACGGCGACGCGCCGCTGGTCGTCGCGGTGCGCGAGATGCCGTGGCCGGACGGCGACGTGCAGGTGTTCGTGCACGGCGAGGCCGAGACAGTGATGAAGCATCTGCGCCCACTGTTGCGCTCCGAACGCGGCGTCCCGGCCCGCCGGGCCTCGATCTCCGGGTACTGGCGGCGCGGCCGCACCGAGGAGGGCTTCCGCACCTGGAAACGCGAGTTGGCGGAATCGGAGCCGGATCAGCAACCCGTGAGGTGAGTCCCGGGTTACCCGGTCGGTGCGACCCGGTACCCTCATGTGCCAGCACTGTTAACGCATCCGGCCCCTCACGCTCACCCGTGACCGTAGACAAGGCATGGCACATGGCATTCTCACGCGCGACGATCCTCACCGGACTGGTGGCCACCTCGGCACTCGTCCTCGCAGGCTGCACCGGCGGCTCCGACGATGACACCGCCGGCGGTGGCGGCGGCGAGTCCTACGCGATCGGCATCAACCAGCTCGTCCAGCACCCCGCACTCGACGCGGCCACCGCGGGATTCAAGGAGGCCTTCTCCGAGGCCGGCGTCGAGGTGGAGTTCAACGAGCAGAACGCCAACGGTGAGCAGGCCACCGCGCTGACCATCGCGCAGCAGTTCGCCGCCGACGACCTGGACCTCACCCTGGCGGTGGCGACCCCGGCCGCCCAGGCGATGGCCCAGAACATCATCAACATCCCGCTGTTGTTCACCGCGGTCACCGACCCGGTCTCGGCTGAGCTCGTCGACTCGATGGAGGAGCCGGGCGCCAACGTCACCGGCACCTCGGACGCCGCGCCGATCGACGAGCAGCTCGAGTTGCTCAAGGAGATCGTCCCCGACGCCGAGCGCGTGGGCATCGTCTACGCCTCCGGCGAGGTCAACTCGCAGGTCCAGGTGGACCAGGCCGAGGAGTCCGCCGGCCCGCTCGACCTGGAGATCGTCACCCAGACCGTCACCTCGGTCAACGAGATCCAGCAGGCCGTCGAGGCGCTCGGTGACGTCGACGCGATCTACGTCCCGACCGACAACATGGTCGTGTCCGGTATCGCCGCACTCGTCCAGGTGGCCGAGGCCAAGCAGATCCCCGTGATCGCCGCGGAGGAGGGCACCGTCGAGGGCGGCGCCGTCGCCACGCTGGGCATCGACTACACCGAGCTGGGCCGCCAGACCGGCGAGATGGCGCTGCGCATCCTGCGTGACGGCGAGGACCCGGCCACCATGCCGGTCGAGACCGCGGCCGAGTTCACCTACGTGGTCAACGAGGACGCCGCCGAGCGTCAGGGCGTCACCATCCCGGAGGACATCCTCGCCGAGGCTGAGAAGAAGTGATCGGCGCCGTCGAGGTAGGCCTCATCTACGGGGTCATGGCGCTGGGGGTCTTCCTGACCTTCCGCGTGCTCAACTTCCCCGACCTCACCGTCGACGGCAGCTTCACCACCGGTGCCGCCACCGCGGCGACGGCACTCCTCGCCGGCTGGAACCCGGTGTTCGCGACCCTCGCGGGTTTCGTCACCGGGTTCCTGGCCGGCATCATCACCGGCCTGCTACACACCAAGGGCAAGATCGACGGCCTCCTGGCCGGCATCCTCACCATGATCGGGCTGTGGTCGGTCAACCTGCGGATCATGGGAAGCGCCAACGCCCCGTTGCTGCGCCAGGACACCGCGTTCACACCGCTGCGCGAGGCCGGCATCCTCGGCACCTGGGGTGGCGTCGCCGTCCTCGCGGGGGCCGTGGGACTGCTCGGCCTCGTCGTGGTCTGGTTCCTCACCACCGACCTGGGCCTGTCCATCCGCGCCACGGGCGACAACGGCCCGATGATCTCCTCCTTCGGCGTCTCGACTGACTTCACCAAGACCCTCACCCTGGCGCTGTCCAACGGCCTCGTGGGCATGTGCGGCGCACTGTTGGCGCAGTATCGGGGCTTCGCCGACATCTCGATGGGCATCGGCCTGATCCTGGTGGGCCTGGCCTCCGTCATCCTGGGACAGGCGATCCTCGGCCAGCGCAAGCTGTGGCTCGCGGTGTACGCCGTGATCGTGGGCGCGGTCCTGTACCAGCTCATCATCGCCGTGGCGCTCGAGGTGGGGCTCAACCCGAACGACATGAGGGCGGTCACGGCCATACTCGTGGTGATAGCGCTCCTCGCGCCCAAGTGGAGGGCCATGGGCGGCCGGTTCGGGCGCAGACCCACCACCGCGGTCGCCGCGAACGAGCGCGCGGTGGCGGGTAGCGGGGCCGCCGTCGACGCAGGACCCGAGTCCGCCGACACCGCCGCGACCGGCGCCAAGGAGACCTGACGATGCTGACAGTCAAGGACGTGTCCAAGACCTTCTTCCCGGGCACCGTCAACGAGCGCCGGGCCCTTCACGGACTCAGCCTCACGATGGCCGAGGGCGACTTCGTCACCGTGATCGGCTCCAACGGCGCCGGAAAGTCGACCCTGCTCAACGCCGTGTCGGGGCGGTTGATCGCCGACGGCGGCAGCATCGAGATCGACGGCAAGGACGTCACCCGACTGCCCGACCACAAGCGCGCGAAGTATGTGGGCCGCGTCTTCCAGGACCCGCTGGCCGGGACCGCGCCCAACCTCACCATCGAGGAGAACCTGTCGCTCGCGGTACTCCGCGGCAGGCGGCGCGGACTCGGCCCCAGCCTGAACAAGAAGCGCCGCGCGCAGTTCGCCGACCAGCTCGCCATGCTCGAGTTGGGACTCGAGGACCGGCTCACCGCCAAGGTCGGGTTGCTCTCGGGAGGCCAGCGGCAGGCCCTATCACTCCTCATGGCCGGGTTCACCCAACCGCGGATCATGCTGCTCGACGAGCACACCGCGGCCCTGGACCCGCAGCGGGCCGAGCTGGTCACCACGATCACCGAGCGGATCGTCCGCGAAGGCGGGCTCACCACGCTCATGGTCACGCACAACATGGAGCAGGCCATCCGGTTGGGCAACAGGCTGATCATGATGCACGAGGGCCGGATCGTCTACGAGGCGGACGACCAGAAGAAGGCGTCGCTCACCGTGCAGGACCTGCTCAAGGAGTTCGCCAACATCAAGGGCGCGACGCTGTCCGACAAGGCGTTCCTGGGCTGAGGCCCCCTCTCCCGCCCGGACCCATCGGACCCCGCCCGGACCCATCGGACCCCGGCCCCCATCGACAAGAGCGTTCCGTACACCCGCCTCTCCTTGGAGTCAAGTGGTTGTTGCAA
>NZ_JAALDX010000182.1 GCF_014145095.1 Dietzia sp. SLG310A2-38A2
GCGCGCGACCCGTGCGTGCTCGGCCATCGCGGTGGTGAGGTCGGCCCGCCAGTCCGGTAGCGGCGCGAGTCCCGCCGCCCGCCACGAGGCGTCGGACAGCACGGAGAAGGCCGGCCTCGGGGCGGGGCGTGGGAACTCCTCAGAACTGCAGGGGCGGACCCGCTCCGGGTCGGCTCCGCACCAGTCGAACACCGCACGGGCGAGCTCACACCACGTCGCACGTCCACCTCCGGCAGCGTGCAGTGTGAGCCCGCAGGCGTCGACCCGACCGGCCTTCTCGTCGGCCAGCATCTCCAGCAGACCGCCGGCGAGCGCCTGCGTGGAGGTGGGCGAGCCCCATTGGTCGTCAACCACGTTGAGCTCGTCTCGCTCGTGCTCCAGTCGGACCATGGTGGCCACGAAGTCGCTGCCTGTCAGGCCCATTCTGTCGCGACTCGGACCGGTGTAGAGCCACGCCGTGCGTACGACGGTCGTCTCCGGGTACACCTCGAGGGCGGCCCGCTCACCCTCGAGTTTGGTCCGCCCGTACGCCGTGGTCGGCTCAGTGAGGTCCGCGGGTTCGAGCGCCGGGGCGGTGGCCGGGTCCCCGCCGCCAGGAACCGCCCCGGAGAAGACGTAGTCGGTGCTGATGTGGATGAGGCGGATCCCGCGATCGCGGCAGGCCACTGCAAGGTCGCGTACGCCGACGGTGTTGATGGCGTGGGCCCCGGCCTCATCGGATTCCGCGCCGTCGACATCGGTGTACGCGGCCGCGTTGATGACCGCCTCCGGCGAGTACCGGTCAAGAGCTGCACTGATCGAGGCAGGGTTCGTGATGTCCAGCTCGTCACGGCCCGGCGCGTCGGCCACCCCGGAGAGCGCGTGACCGAGCTGCCCGCGGCCGCCTGTGACGAGGATTTGCGGCAGCGCGGTGGGACGGAACAACTCCCCCGGCCCCTCTGCGGCCGCTCGCCGGGGAATGCCGCGGGGGGTCGAGCCGGGCGGCGCTTCACCGGGATCGTCCGGATGGTCCGCACTCACAGGTGCCGGCCCTGCTCGCGGCGGAGCACGTCGAGGAGGTAGGCCCCATAGCCCGATTTCCTGAGGTCGTGGGCGCGGGCGGTGAGCTCGTCGTCGTCGAGATACCCCATGCGCCACGCCACCTCCTCCGGGCAGCCGATCTTCAGGCCCTGCCGATCCTCGATGGTCCGCACGTAGTTGCCCGCGTCGAGCAGCGAGTCGTGGGTGCCCGTGTCCAACCAGGCTGTACCGCGTGGGAGAACCTCGACCCAGAGCCGGCCCGCTTCGAGATAGTGCCGATTGACGTCGGTGATCTCGTACTCCCCCCGCGGCGACTTCTCGAGGTTCCGCGCCACCTCCACCACGTCGGCGCTGTAGAAGTAGAGGCCCGGGACGGCGAAGTCGGACGACGGGTTCTCGGGCTTTTCCTCGAGGCTGATCGCGCGGCCGTCGGCGTCGAAGTCGATCACCCCGTAGTCGCTCGGGTTGGACACGCGGTAGGCGAACACGGCGCCGCCGTCGAGGTCGGCGAACCGTCGCAGTTGAGTACCCATGCCGGGTCCGTAGAAGATGTTGTCGCCCAGGATCAGAGCCACCGGTTCGTCGCCGATGTGGTCCGCACCCAGCACGAACGCCTGCGCCAGCCCCTCGGGCGCGGCCTGCTCGACGTAGCTCAGGGTGATGCCGAACTGGCTGCCGTCGCCCAGGAGCCGCCGGAACTGCGGCGCGTCCTCGGGCGTGGTGATGAGCAGGATGTCGCGGATGCCCGCCAGCATGAGCGTGGACAGCGGGTAGTAGACCATCGGCTTGTCGTAGACGGGCATGAGCTGCTTGCTCGTGGCCAGGGTCAGCGGGCGCAGACGGGTGCCGCTGCCGCCGGCCAGTACGATGCCCTTCACAGCACCTTCTCCGTCCGGGCGTATCTGGCCTCGACGCGCTCCTTGACCGGCTCCCACCAGTCGCGGTTCTCGCGGTACCACTCGATGGTCGTGCTCAGCCCCTCGCGAAGATCGGTGTGCTGCGGCTGCCACCCCAGCTCCTCGCGGGTGGCGGAGGCGTCGATGGCGTAGCGCAGATCGTGGCCGGGGCGGTCGGTGACGTGATCGAAGCCGGGGTCCCCGTCCGTGCCGGTGGCGCCCATGAGCTCGCAGATCATGCGCATGACCTGCAGGTTGGAGTGCTCACCGTCGGCCCCGATGAGGTAGGTACGCCCGAGCTCACCGCCGGCCAGGATCCGCAACACAGCCGAGTTGTGGTCGTCCACGTGGATCCAGTCCCGGACGTTGGCACCACTTCCGTAGAGGCGGGGGCGCTGCCCGGTGAGCAGGTTGGTGATCTGCCGCGGGATGAACTTCTCCACGTGCTGGTACGGGCCGTAGTTGTTGGAGCAGTTGCTGATCGTGGCGCGGAGGCCGAAACTGCGGACCCACGCGCGCACCAGCATGTCCGCGCCCGCCTTGGTGGCCGAGTACGGGCTCGACGGGTTGTAGGCGGTGGCCGGGGTGAACCTGTCCGGATCGTCCAGCTGCAGGTCGCCGTAGACCTCGTCGGTCGAGACGTGGTGCAGGCGCACGTCGTGGCTGCGGCAGGCCTCGAGCACGGCGTAGGTGCCCACGATGTTGGAGTGCACGAACGGCCACGGCGTGGCCAGCGAGTTGTCGTTGTGACTCTCGGCGGCGAAGTGCACCACCGCGTCCTGCGGTCCGGTGAGCTGCGCGACGAGGCCGTTGGTGACGGCGGGGTCCGCGCAGTCGGCCTCCACCATCTCGACCCGGTCCGACGGGAGTCCGGCCAGACTCTCGCGATTGGCGGCGTAGGTCATGGCGTCCAGCACGGTGACGTGGGCGTGTGGATGCTCACGGACCACGGTGTGGACGAAGTTGGCGCCGATGAACCCGGCTCCCCCGGTGACGACGAGGCGCATGGGGCCAACCCTACCGTCGCGGAGGTGCTGGCTCCGTCGTCTCCCCGGCCCCTGCATTCGTATCCCCAGCGGAGACGTCGACGTCGGGGTGGGCCGGCTCCCGGCGGAGTTCCCGGTAGTCGGCGAGCATCTTGGCCCGCCGGCGCGCGAAGAAGTCACTCGCGGTCGTGTCGCGCGGGGTCACCTGCACGGCCTCCTCGGCCGGAATGCCCGCCCGGAGTTGTCGGACGCGCAACACCTCGGTGTCCAGCCGGGCGCCGTAGAGCACGGCCATGTTGACCAACCACAACCACAAGAGGAACACGATGATCCCGGCGAGCGACCCGTACGAGCGGTTGAAGTTGCCGAAGTTGGAGACGAAGAAGCCGAATCCGGCCGTGGCGATGGCGATGATGAGCAGGGCCGCGGCCGCGCCCAGGGACACCCAGTGGAACTTGCGCCCGGCCACGTTGGGCGCGAACCGGTAGAGGATCGCCAACGCGAGAACCGCGGAGACGAGGGCCCCGGGCCACTTGGCCACACTCCACACGGCCAGCGCGGTCTCGCCGAGCCCGATCCACCCGCCCACGGTCTCGGCGATGGGGCCGGTGAACACCAGCGCCAGCCCGCCGGCGGCGACGAGGACGATGAGCAGCGCCGTGAGCACAACCCCCACCGGCAGAAGCCGCCAGGGCGGCCGGCCCTCCTCGACACCGAGCACCGTGTTCATCGCACGGCCCAGCGCCCAGACGTAGCGCGACGCCGTCCACAGCGCGATGACAGAGCCGACCACGAGTGCAGTGCCGGCGGCCTGGGTGGTGACGACGGCCTCGATGGGGCCGCGGATCGGGTCGAGCACCTCCGGGGGGGCGATGTCGGAGAGCATCTCCATGAGGGCGTCCACCGTCCTGACCCCCTGCCCGAACACTCCGAGCAGCGAGACCACCACCAGGAGCGCGGGGAAGAGGGAGAGCACCCCGTAGAACGCGAGCGAACCCGCCTGGTCGGGGCCGCGGTCGCGAAAGAACTCGCCCACCGAGCGTTCGAGGACCAGACGGACGGTACGGAGACGTCGTCGAGCGGTCGACGCGGTCCCGCCGGAAGTGGTCATGCTCCGATTGTGTCTGTTCGACCGCGCGTCGCGCCTCCCGCCGCGCCCACAGGCTGATCACAGGTCGCCCACAGCGAGGGCTGCGCCAGACTGATCAGTGCCCAGCGCTAAGCCAGTGGGCAGAGCTCGGCGCTCGGCTCAGTGGGGGTGGCGCGCCTGATCTGCCTGGGCCTCGCGGCGGACGTCGGCGGCGTCGTCGATGGTCTTCTGCCGCTTCTCCTCGGCCTTGTCACTGGCGCTGGTGTCGCGCGGCGGGAGCTGGATGGTCTCCTCGGCGTGCAGTCCGGCCTGCAGCTCGCGGGCCCGCTCCACCTCGGCGTCGACCTCGGCCCCGAACAACAGGGCGTTGTTGGTGATCCACAGCCAGAGCAGGAAGATGATGACGCCGGCCAGCGAGCCGTACGTGGCGTTGTAGCTGGAGAAGTTGGACACGTAGAACACGAACCCCGCCGTGGCGACCGCCCAGACCAGTAGCGCCACGATCGCGCCGACGGAGACCCACCGGAACTTGGGTTGCTTGACGTTGGGCGAGAACCCGTAGAGCACGGCCAGGATCACGACCACGACGAGGACCAGCGCCGGCCACTTGGCGATGCCCCACACGGTCACGGCGGTCTCGCCGAGTCCCACGAGGTCACCCACCCAGGCGGCGATCGGTCCGCTCACGACGAGCATGAGCCCGGCCAGGCAGACAAGGAGGAGAAGCACCGCGGTCAACAGCAGCATGGCGGGCTTGAGCTTCCAGAAGGGGCGACCCTCCTCGACCTCGTAGATGCGGTTCATGGCCCGCCCGAAGGCTCCCACGTACCCGGACGCCGTCCAGAGCGCGCCCAGCAGGCCGGTGACGAGGGCGAGTCCGGCTGCGGGGGTGTTGACCAACGATTCGATGGGACCCCGCAGAGCGGCGAGTGTCTCCTCCGGGGCGGCCCCCTCGAACAACTCCATCACGGCGTTGACGGTCTCCTGTCCCTGCCCGAACACGCCGAGCAGCGACACCACCGCCAGCAGCGCCGGGAAGATCGAGAGCACCGCGAAGTAGGTCAGCGCGGCGGCCAGGTCCGTGCACTTATCCTTGGAGAACTCGGCGGCGGCACGCTTGAGACCGATTTTCCAGGTCCCGGATTTCAGTGAGGTCGGCGACTCGGGCTTCCCTGAATCCGGGTCGGCGTCCGGGTCAGGCTTGTCGGTGATGTCGCGACTGCTGTTCGTGCTCATGTAGGTGACTGTCCCACCGGCGGCCCGTGCGCGCATCCTGTGGGGTCGATCTCCCCGGGGGTGGAATGCCCGAGGTGTGCGTTACCCTTGTTGGTGTCACATCACCAAACTGCCACTTCACCTGTGTCGCTGCACTCGCGACCCCAACCCCTACAGGAGAACCCCATGAGCCTGTCCAACGCCATCCTCCGCGGAGTCACCGGCGCGTTCGTCCTCAACTCGGGACTGTCCAAGCGCGACCTGCCCACCGAGGCCGCCCAGGGCCTGCAGGGGTTCGCCGCCACCGGCGTCCCGCAGGTCACCAAGATGGAGCCGGACACGTTCGGGAAGTTCGTCGCCTACTCCGAGATCGGGATCGGCGCGGCACTGCTCACCCCGGTGGTGTCGCCGCGTCTGGCGGGCGCCGCGCTCGGCACCTTCTCCGCCGGGCTGCTGGCGATGTACTTCCGCAACCCCACGATGACCGAGTCCGACGGCATCCGCCCCTCCCAGGAGGGCATGAGCCTGGCCAAGGACGCGTTCATGGCTGCCATCGCCGGAGCCCTGGTCACCAGCAAGTAGTCCGAGAACCCAGCCCGAGTGGCCCGGCCCCGCGGTTGCGGGGCCGGGTCACTGCTCGTTCCCGGGCATGCGCGCGTCCCCGGGAACTCGTTCGCCCTCGTGCACGTCGTCGGCTCCGGTCCCCGGCCCGTGCTCGGGCCCGAGCCGTCGCTCCGACTGTCACTCCTCTTTTGATGGTCCGCGACCGCCGGGAATACCGGACCGCCACCACGGCGATGGCCACGCCGATCACCAGTGGGACTCGGCCGCTCCGGCGGAGGGGTTCTGGCTCGTCACCGGGTGGAGGCTACCGCCCTCAGGATCGCCTCGGCCAGGTCCGCGCGGCACACCACCAGATCCGGCAGGTAGGTCTCGGCCACGTTGTACTCCAACGGGGAGCCGTCCACGCGCACGGCGACGAACCCCCTGGCCAGGGCCACCCCGGCCGGAGCGGCCGA
>NZ_JAALDX010000183.1 GCF_014145095.1 Dietzia sp. SLG310A2-38A2
CGCGTCACCGGCCGGGTCACCCTGCCCCGGCCGGTGACGGGGCGGAGCCAGGCTATTCACGCAGCGCAGCGAGGAGATCCTGCGCGAGGATGAATGTAGCGACGGCGACTTGTTCGGGTTCCCCGATGCCCTCTTCGGCGCGACCTGCCATGGTCGGTCCGAGAGCATCCGGACTTTGGGCGAACAGTTTGTCGAGAAAGTTGAGCGCATCTTCTGTGGTCGCTCCGCAGAGCTCGTGGGCCTGCAACCGTGAGAACACCTCGGCGAGGTCACGTGTCTCGAATGCCTGGAGGAGCCGGTAGGCATCGTGTGCGTCTTTGTCGTTGAGTCGGTGCGGGGTATCGGCTCGCTCGGCGATCTTGTGCAGTTTGGCGACCAGCAGTGCTGCGGGTCCAGCGACCCGGAGGCGGGCCCAGCGCTCATCTCGCGGATCGAGTGCGGGTACGTCCATCTCATCGTTGTCGACCATGCACGCCTCAAGTCCCCTGGCTCGGCGGGCTGCGTGCTTGGAATGCGGTGGAATTCTTGCACCGCGGGCACCTCGAGGACCCCCGCCGGCAAGCTCTTCCGGGACCATGAGGTCCACGGGTATCCCTTCTCGATTGAGCCAGGATCCTGGTTGATCGGAGCGGTAGAAGCCCGCTCGCGTCATGGCTTCGTCGAGGAGGGGCTCGTCTGCAACGGTGCGAGGGTCGAGCGCGACGTCACTGTCTTTCGTCGCTTCCGCGAGTGCAACCTGTAGTCCGCCTGTCCGGAGGTAGACGGCTTGGGCTCCGATCAGGACGAGAGAGTCCCGATGCTCGAACAATGCCTCGGCCGCGTCCAGAAGTGCCGACCGCGCCCGGACGATCAAGTCGCCATCGTCACCGCCAGGATTGTTCATGTGCCTTCATCCATTCGAGTAACTCGTTCGCCTCCGCGGGCGCCCGTCCGGGCCCGGTCATGAGGTCCACAGCCACCTGGGCCGGGCGCGCGACGGTGAGTCCCTCTAGTGCGGACATCGCGCGCTCCATGACGACCGGATACTTAGGTTCAATCAGCAACACGTTCGCTCCTGCTTCGGTGCCACGCAGCCCCCATTTCGCGGCTTCACGCTCGGCGTTTCGGACGTACACCATCGCCGACCTCGCTGGCGCGTAGGCAGCCCACGCTGCTGCTGCCACGGACCCGGTCACCGCGTAGTCAGCTTCCTTGTCCTCGCGCACGGTATCGAGAAGGTCGGACAAACCCCTGGGAGCGATCCAACGCGTCACCGTATTGGTCCGGAGAAGTTGGTAGTCGTCGCTCCACCTGCGCAGAAGAGCCACCCAGTCGGGCACAAGGAACTGGCGGTCGGGAAGCCGCTCGGCAAGCTCCTGCTCTTCGAGGAACTGCATCACCCGGTACACCGACCCCACCGAGGCCCGAGAGATGTCGGCGAGTTCGCGCACGCGCCACGGGCCGGGGATATCAACGAGCGCTCGGACCACCTTTGCGGCGGGTTCTCCCTTCAGGGTGCCCCTCGGACGCCCCGGCCCTCGCCAGGGATCACTGTCGGCACCTCGATCCGATAGGAAGAAGGCGGGAGAAGAGGACCGGACCCTCATATTTCCCGTCGCGTCGATGTACGAAATTCCCGCTTCGTCGAGCCGCGTACGGTCGGCAGGCGCGAGATAACGAGTCACCACCAGACACGCCCTGCTCGGCACCTGGGCCATACTCTCGCCACACCTCTCCCGAAGCGACGGTATGTCTCGGGCTACGACGGCGTTCTTGACGGTGACGCAGAACCTAGCGGTGCTCCCATCAGGAGCTACGACGATCATCAGAGACTCAGCGCCGCCAAGGGACGATGATGTAGCAGCCTGGCTTACATCGATCTCCCACTCAGCCGGGACTCTCGCACGGAGCGCTTCGGCCGCCGAGTTGACGAGTTCCACCTCCGAGAGTGGTCTGGAACTTGGCGTGCTGCCGACGGTCATGTTCAGAGAATAGCCGCATTCCGAAACCAACGGAAGGCGGGAGTTTGCTGAATCCGTCCAGCCGCTGGCCCCTTACGCTCCTCGGTTGAGACTCACCTCCCCCTACACCTGCCGCGCAACCTCCGAGGCGACCAGCTCCAGGTGGTCGAGGTCGGACATGTCGAGCATCTGCAGGTAGATGCGCCTCGCACCGATCGCCGCGTACCGGCCGATGGTGTCCACCACCTGGTCCGGGGTTCCGGCCGCGCCGTTGGCCCGCAGCTCGTCGACGTCCCGACCGATGGCGGCGGCGCGGCGGGCGAGCTCCGCCTCGTCGCGGCCGCAACACAGG
>NZ_JAALDX010000184.1 GCF_014145095.1 Dietzia sp. SLG310A2-38A2
AGAGTCCGCGGGGGCCGGGGCAGGGGTGCTCGGGGGCGGCGTCGAGGTCGTGTTGCCCGACGGGTCCGTGGCCACCGCCCCCAACGAGCAGGCCGCCGGTGCCGTCCGCAACGCGCTCAGCCAGCAGGGTGTGCCCTACGTCTGGGGCGGGACCACTCCCGGCCAGGGCCTGGACTGCAGTGGCCTGACCCAGTGGGCGTACCGGGATGCCGGGGTCGAGATCCCCCGTCTGGCGCAGGATCAGGGGGTGGGGGCGCAGGTATCGCGGTCGGACCTCATGCCGGGCGACCTGGCGGTGTGGGACGGCCATGTCGCGATGTACATCGGCAACGGCCAGCTCGTCGAGGACGGTTATCTGTCTAGGTGTTGATACACTAGCACCATGGCAGAACGCCGAGCAATCATTTACACCCGCGTGTCGAACGATCCCACCGGCAACGCCCGGTCGGTCGACTCACAAGAGGCCGAGTGCCGCGCCGTCTGCGCCCGCGAGGGTTGGACTGTCGCCGAGGTCCTCACAGACAACGACATGGGCGCATCACGCTGGTCCGGGGTGGCCCGCCCCCAGTACGAACGCCTGGCCGACACCCTCACCGCCGGCGACGTACTCGTCACCTGGGAGGCGAGCCGAGCACAACGTGACTTGGCCGCGTACGTGGCCCTGCGCGATCTATGCGCCGAGCGGGGTGTGTTGTGGTCCTACAGCGGCCGGACCTACGACTTGACCCGAGGTGATGACCGGTTCGGCACCGGCCTCGACGCGCTCATCGCCGAACGTGAGGCCGACCAGATACGGGAGCGCACCCTACGGGGGAAGCGTGCCGCCGCCCAGGCAGGCAGGCCCGCAGGCAGGGCGCCGTACGGTTACCGCCGCACGTTCGACCCCGACACCGGGGCGACAACCGGGTGGGCGGTCCACGCCGAAGAGGCCCCCATCGTGCGAGAAGTGGCGCGCCGGTTCCTCACCGGGGAGACCCTGCGCGGCATTACCGCCGACCTCAACCGGCGCGGGGTGCCCGCCCCCAAGTCTCAGAAGAACGCCCTCGAGCATTGGGTTCCGCGCCGCCTGCGCCTCATACTTGGATCGCCCACATACGCCGGACTGCGCCAACATCGCGGGGAGATCATCGGGGCCGCATCCTGGCCGGCGCTCATCGACGAAACGGACTGGCACCGGATACAGGGCATCCTCGCTGACCCTGCCCGCCGAGTGGGTCCGGGACCGGCCGCCCGGTATCTGTTGTCTGGAATCGCAAAGTGCGGGGTGTGTGGGGCGTCGGTCCGCCACTACTTCCCCAAGTCGGTCGCCTCACCGAAGTACCAGTGTTCGTCCTCGAGAGCGTGCATTGCTCGACGTGCCCAGCCGATTGACGAACTGGTCACCGGCGTGATTGTGGGCCGCTTGGCCATGCCCGATGCGGTCGACGTGTTCACCGCCCCCGAGGACGGGACCGCCGTGGCGCTCGAGGAACTGCGCGCCCTACGGGACCGCCTGGACTCATTCGCGGATGCCGCGGCGGCCGGTGAGGTGTCCGCGCCGGCGTTCGCCCGCATCGAGGCCCGCCTACTCCCCCAGATCGCCGACGCCGAACGCCGCGCCACCGCAGGCGCCACAACCCCGGTTGCCGAGCTGGTGACCGCCGAGGACGTCAAGGCCGCGTGGGATGCCCTGCCGATTGAGTCCAAGCGCACGGTTGTGCGTCTACTGCTCGAGGTCACCGTGAACCCGTCCACGGTGGGCACCCGCCGATTCAATCCCGAAGACATCGCAATCAAATGGAAGGCATGACATGAGTAGGAGAAAGCCCCGCCCCTGGATTCCTACTGGCCCCTATGTGCCGTTGCTGTGTACGGGGAAGGGTTCGCACCGGAGCTATTACTTCGGGTCATACTTCACGCTGACTGGGGGGCGGGTCGAATGGTGGCTGTCGCCCACGCCCCGGCTCCGACTGAAGAAAAACGGATACACCGTAGACGCCCACCGCATGACGTTCCCTCGAGACAACTACGACCCCTTTACGGGTGGTAGCAGGGGGTACCGAATTGAAGAGCACTGCGGAGATTGCGGAAGGGATTTCCAGCGTCTCGACGACAAGTTCTATGACGAAGTCAAGAAGATACTAACCAGTGGCGTGACGGTGCTTGATATATCGTGGCTCGAACGGTAGCGTAGCTGCTAATAGTTCTGATGCGGCACCCGTGGGGGTGCCTACGCCGTGGGCGGAATCCATCGTGAACCGGTTGTGTACGGGCCGCTAACTCCGACAGGCTGAGACACCTTCACAGGGTGTGTGATTCCACACGCCCTAAGGAACCAAAGGTGTCCATTCACCCCGAAGTAGCGAAACATCGCGCTCGAGTCGCATCCCTGACACGCTCTCGCACCGTCGACGATCCCGACCTCATCGCGGCACGTCGAGACCTGGCCGCCGCAGCGGCAACCAGTCACATCGAACGCATACTCGCGACCGCGCCGCCCCTGAGCGACGACCAACGACGTCGTCTCGCCGGCCTATTCGCCGGGGGTGCATCGAAGTGACGACAAACGAAAACGCCCCCGCGAGCAACGAGGGCGCTTCCAGACTCCATCAGCCTGCCGTCGATTCTACCCCGTCCGTGCACCGGTCGCAGATCACCGACCAGCTCGACCGCTTCAACTCGGCATGGGTTGCGCAGGGGCATCCGCCGATCCAATACCGGGGCGGCACCGGCGTAACGCAGCTCCCGCCCGCTGGCCCCGCATCCGATACATGCCGACTGCTGCTGTGCGGTGCCCTGTGGACCTCACCAGCGGTCGTGAACGACGCCGCCGCCCTCATACACCCCGACGACCTGGACGAGCCGCACAGGACGATCTGGGCCGCAATAGTGACGCTGGCTGGACGTGGCATCACCGGGCCGCAGGCAGTCAAAGATGAAATCATCCGCACCGGGGACGCCTCTCAGATGGTGCGTGACGAGCTTTTGCAGGCGATGCACGCCGGCGGGGTTCCCGAAGCGCTCAACTACTACTGCGCGCAGATCTTGGCTGACCGTTTCCGCCGCGCCGTCGAGTCGTACGGGACCGGGGCCGTGGGCTGGGCTGCCACCGCGTCCGAGGACGAACTGTGGGAACTCATCGTGACCGGGGGGACTCGTCTCCGCGGCCTGCACGACCGGCTCACCGCTGCCCGTAAGGGGGCCGGCCATGCTGACCAGTAATCCATTCGCTGACGAGGTTCTCGTCCCCGAACCGTCACCACTGGACGTAATCCGCACCGGGGCATGGCTCGACGCTCAATCATTCCCGCCTGTCGCGTGGTCCGTTCCCGGCCTCGTCCCCGAGGGGTTCGGCTTGCTGACCGGTGCGCCGAAGATCGGTAAGAGCTGGGCCGCGCTCGGTGTGGGCCTGGCCGTCGCTGCCGGGGGGAAAGCCCTGGGCCGGATCGACGTGGGTACCCCTCGCCCGACGTTGTACATGGCGTTAGAGGACGGGGAGAGGCGTCTACAGTCACGCGCCCGGAAACTGCTGGGAGACGATCCGATCCCCAGCCTGTTCCACTACGCCACCGACACGGGACTGACCCCGATCACGCGTGTCATCGGCGCGTGGCTGGACGAGTACGGGGACCGCGACCCGCTGGTCATGCTCGACACCCTGGGACGGGTGATGCCGTCCGCACGTGCCGGTGAGAGCGCATACGAACGCGATTACAGGATCGGCGCTGACCTCAAGAGGCTGACCGACGAGAATCCGGGCGCGACGCTCCTCGTCGTGCACCACGTCCGCAAGGCCGAGGGCGCGGATTGGATGGACAGCACCAGTGGCACCAACGGACTCAACGGGGCCGCTGATTTCACCCTCAACTTGTCGAGGTCACGCAACAGTGACGAGGGCGTAATCCGCGTGACCGGCCGCGATGTCGCGGAAGCCGAGTACGCGGTGACGATCACCGATTGTGCGTGGGTGGTTGACGGCGACGACCTCGCAGACGCCGCACGCCAGGCAGAGACACGGACGGTCACCGAGGGATTGGGGGACCATGCTGCCGAGATTGTCCGTCACGTCAACGCCAGCAGTGGCGAGGTGACGCCGGCCGAGGTTGCGGACGCGCTGGGGATGGACCGGGGCAAGGTGCGGACGTACCTACGGCGTGCCGCCGAAGCGGGCAGGATCGGTAACCCTCGACGCGGTATCTACACCCCTGTTACATCTGTAACAAGTGTTACTTCCGCAGGTCAGAGCCTTGACGATGTTACGTCGAGTGTTACATCCGGTGTTACTTCTCCCGCTGACGAAGAATCGAAAGATACACAAGTAACACATGTAACACGGTCTGTAGGTAGTGGTCCGTCGTGCCGGGTGTGCGGTCAATCCATCTTGATCCCTGACGGTTCCGGTATCTGCGCCCGCCGCGATCCTGAGCACGACTTCGCGAGGGGTGCCTGATGCCCGACCTACGTCCCCTCGCCCCGATCCTCGACGGCCACCTGAGCGCCGACGACCTCGCCGCGATAGGCGACGTTCTCCACGAGTGGGCCGGCGTCGGCCTGCACCAGGCCACCGTCGACGACCTGGCCGAGGCCCGCGCCCACCAAAAGATTTACCTCGACGCGCTCGAGAAGCAACACGCCCGACGACACGCTGCCGCCGGTGTTGTGTCCCTCGCCGCCTACAGGAAGGCCCGCCGATGATCCCCGACCCCGACACGTTCGCCTCCGCCCGCTGTGTGGGCCGCTGGGCCGACTGGGAGACCGACCGGATCGAGGGGGAATCCCCGGCCGACCGTCTCGAACGCCTCAAGTGGGCCGCTGCCCAGTGCCAGCGATGCACCGCGTTCTCAGCCTGCCGGACGCTGGCCGACCGAACACCGAAGATGCACCGCCAGCACCACGTGTGGGCCGGAACCGTCCCCTCAATCCCTAAGGACAAGCCATGAGAACTAAGCCCGGAAACGTGACCCCGGTCGTCCGTACACACCCCCCGCATTACCGCAACGAGATTGTGCTCGAGCTGGGGAACCTTCACTACGAGATGACCGCCGACGAGGCACACGCCCTGGCAGATGCCTTGGTCGATGCCGCCGAGCTTTCCCAGGAGACCGCATGAACCACCGCACCAAGAGGCAGGAGCAGGCCCGTGAATCGTGAACTGCGTGACCGCCTCGTCGATGACGCCCTGCGCCGCTGGTGTGACACCACCCTCGACGCAGCCACCACCACCGACCTCCGTTTAGCGCGTGACCGTCAGGCCGCGTGGATTGACCTCAAGAAGGGGTTCACCAATGTTTGACCCGAAAGCACTCGCTGTTCTTGTCGCCGCGCTGGACGGTCACGACCCGAACGTGACACTGCGCTCGGACGGGGCCGTGGTCTCCACCCCTGGCCGCGGGAAGTCGGACCTCGACCTGGCGACCGAAGACCTACTGCATATGCGGATGCCGGCCGTAGCGGTGCAAGACGTGGCCCGCGCAGCCCTGGCCGTAATCATGGCGACCGCCAACACCTTGGGAGCGGGGGCGTTCGACGTCAATCCCCGCGCCGTGGGAGCCGAACTCAGGTTCATGCTCCAGGCCCTCGCACCGATAGGGGACGACGAATGAGCGTTGTCCGCCTGCCCGGCGGTGACCTTGTCCTCACCCCCTCGCAGGCCCGCCGCCTGACCACAGCCCTCGCAGCGTGCGAGAAAGTGATCCGCCGCCAAGGTGGACGCCTGCCCGCCGATGTTCGGCGCCTGACCGTCGACCTCGCTGCCGCCACAGGCACAACGGAACACACGTTCGATACCAGCGGTGAAGGTATCGACTATGAGCAGATCACCACGGCGACCGCCGCGCAGATACTCGGATGCACCCCGCGCAACGTCCGCTCGCTTGTCGCACGGGGCCGGCTCACCGGCCGCCGCACTGGTGGTGTCCTGCTCGTCGCCCGCGACGAAGTCGAAGCGCGAGCCGACCGCCAGCACCAACACAGACGGCACGATCACGTGGCATGACGTCGAGCTCGTGAAGGTGGGGACGTGGCCGGCCTCGACCGGGCCGGTCACGTTCACCCCCGCCGACCTCGCTGCCGCAGTCGCCGCACAGCACACCGACACCTACCGGCTGCCCCGGCTCAAGCTGGGGCACGTCGACCCGGCACCCGGCGCCCCTGCGATCGGGTTCGTCACCAACCTGCGCCTGGCGGATGCGGGCCGCACTCTCATCGGTGACTTGGACGGCATCCCCGCCGACCTCGCCCGACGCCTTCCCACCGAGTATCCCGACCGCTCTATCGAGGGCGTGTTCTCCGACCGCGGATTCCTGCTCGTCGGACTCGCCCTACTCGGAGCTGAACAGCCCGCCGTAGGTGGCATGACCTCACTACGTGGTCTTGTCGCCGCCTCAATCACCAACACCACCCGGCACCGCTGGGTATCCACCCGATAGGAGAACCACCATGCCCCTGTACCCCGGACAGGCCGACCTCAACGGCAACCTCATCACCGTCGACGAGGCCCTCAACCATCCGACCGTCATCACCGAACGCCTCGCGGACCTGACCTTCGACACCGTCCTGGTCGACAAGGTGTTCTCCACCATCGGTCAGCCCGTCACCGGTGGCGCGGTCATCTACTCGCAGACCACCGAGAAGCACCTGTTTGTTGACGGTGTCGCAGACCGCAAGCCCGGCGACGAGTACCCGGTGATCTTCTCCGACAAGCCCGAAGCGCAGCTCGCCCGAGTGCAGGACTTCGGCGGTAAGTTCGCCGTCACCGACGAGGCCCGCCGCCGCAACAACTCGATCGACTTCGACAACTCGGTCACCCGGCTGGCGAACACGATCACCCGCAAGCTCAACTCCCGTGCGATCGAAACCCTCGACGCCGCCCTGGCCACCCTCGACGACGGCGGGGAGATCACCGGCCACAACTGGGCCGCCCTCACCCTCGACGGCGCCACGCCCACCGCTGCCGCGGACCGGCCGACCGCCGACCTCGCCGCCGCGCAGCTCGCAGCCGACGAGGACGAACTCGGGGTCACCTACAGCATGTTGCTGGTCCATCCGCGTCAGCGTGCCGCCCTGGCCACCGCGTACGGGGAGAAGCTGACCGACGTGCTCACCGCCGCCGGCCTGACGATGCACACCTCCACTCAGGTCACCGCCGGCACCGCCTACGTCATCGACCCCGGCACCGTCGGATTCGTCGACTACGAACAGCCCCTCACCACCGAGACGTGGGACGACCGGGAGCACCGCCAGACCTGGCTCCAGTCCTACGCCATGCCCGTCATGGGGGTCACCTCCCCGCGCTCGGTCCGCAAGATCACCGGCCTCGCAGCCTGACCCGAAAGGACACCACCATGAGCTACCAGAATCCCGCCCGAGACCTCTACAACGACGGCTCCGACATCACCTGCCGCGCCACCGCAGGCGTCACCGGCAAGACGTTCGCCGCGATCAGCGGTGCCCGCGTCGACAACCTGATCGGCATCACCACCGCCGCTGCCGGGGCCCGCACCGCAGGCGTGGTCAAGTACGACGCAGGCGCTGACGACCTCGTCGGCATCGCCCGGGGATCCGGCCGCGTCATCACCGTCACCGCCGGCGGCGCCATCACCGCAGGAGACGACATCCAGGTCGGCGCCAACGGTAAGGCCATCAAGGCCACCGACGGTGTCGTCGTGGGATACGCCGTCGACACCGCCACAAGCGGCACCGACGTGCCCGTCTCCCTGCTCTGAGAGGACACCACACCATGAGCATTGAACTGTCAGACGACCAGGTCGCCACCCTCGCCGGAGCACTCGAGCTCGACAATCCCGACGCCGACACACTCGTCGCCGCGATCCTCGCAGCCCTCACCCCGACCGAGGACGACCCCGACCTCGCCACCGTCGAAGCATCACAACTGACCGAGCTCCAGGCCCTCGCTGCAGACGGCCACAAGTGGCGCGACCGCCAACGCCACGACCGCGCCGAAACCGTCGTCGCCGCCGCCATGGACGCCAACAAGATCACCGCCGCCAGCCGTGACCGGTGGGTACAGCGGATGCTCGTCGACCCCGACGACACCGAGACCACGCTCTCGAGGCTGCCTGCTGACCTGATCCCCCGCAGCGAGATCGGTCGAGGGGGAAGCGACCTCCACGACCACGATCGGGACGACACCCCACGCTGGGTGCGATAACCCCTCACAAGCCCCCGTGGAGCGGACTTCCTGCGCTCCACGGGACCGGCAGGGCACCAAGGGACCAGCGACCCGCCCCGCCACCAGCAAAGCCCCGCGCAGGGCATGGGTTCACCTGCGCGGGGCTTTCGCACGTACAGAGGGGGTGGCCCATTTTCTTGGACCGGGTACCGGCCTGACAGCCCCCCGCCGGAGTCAGGGGCTTTTTTGTACAGGGCCGAAAGTTACGGGTCCCAGGGGGGATATCCCTGGCAACCTGGTGCGCGACCCCCATGCTGGAGGCACTTTTTCCGTCTCACTTCACGCGATGCGCGGGAACTTTCCACCGGGGGAGAGAGACGCCTGACTCC
>NZ_JAALDX010000185.1 GCF_014145095.1 Dietzia sp. SLG310A2-38A2
CGGTTCGAGGCCTGCCCGGGTCTGCACGCGCGTCGGGACGGGGCCGTTCCCGTGGTTCAGCGCTTCACCGCTCTCGCGGTCGGCGGCGTCGAACTCCGAGTCGCCCCCGGGTGCTGATCGCGCGGCGGCGGCGCGTGCCCGGGACCACGAGGACTGGCTCGGCGCCGGAACGACGTAGGTGGGGAAGCGCCCGATCTCGGCGGCCCGGTCCAGGTCGTCGATCATCTCCCCGGCGTCGGGGTAGCGGTCCTCGGGGCTGCGGCGGGTAGCCCGGAGGATCAGGTGGTCGAGGTCCTCGGCCACCGAGTCCGACTGGTCCGACGGCGCCGGGACGTCGGTGTCCAGGCGCCGGTAGGCCACGGCGATCGAGTTGTCCCCGTTGAAGGGCGGCTCCCCGGTGAGCATCTCGTACGCGAGGACCCCCAGGGAATAGAGGTCGGAACGCCCGTCGGTGTCGGCGCCGGAGATCTGTTCGGGGGACAGGTAGGCGGCGGTGCCCATCACCACGCTCCGCGAGGTCGCCCTGGACTCGGCCACCGCACGGACGAGACCGAAGTCGGCGAGCTTGACCGCCCCGGTTGTGGAGATGAGGACGTTCTCGGGCTTGATGTCGCGGTGGACCAGCCCGGCCTCGTGGGCCTCGCGGAGTGCGCCGAGGAGGGGACGGAGTACGGCGGCGGCGGCGTACGGGGGCATGGGGCCGCGCTCGTCCAGTAGTTCGCGCAGTGTGCCGCCCGGGACCAGCTCCATCACGAGGAAGGCGGTGTCCCCCTCGACCCCCTGGTCGAAGACCTGGACGATGCCGGGGTCGGAGAGCCGCGCGGCCGAGCGCGCCTCGAGGGTGAACCGGTCGACGAAGGCGCGATCGCCGGCGAGGGCGGGGTCCAACAGCTTGACGGCGACATGGCGGTCCAACCGCTCGTCGGTGGCCAGATGGACGATCGACATCCCGCCGCGGGCGATCACGGCGTCGAGCCGGTAGCGCCCGTCGAGCACGGTGCCCGGCCCTGGTAGCTGCCCGTCGTGAGTGGTCATGGAGTCCATTCTGCCCGTCGGCGTCCCGATCTCGGTATGCAACCGGGTGGTGCGCCCCGCAGTGGTGACCGCCGAGCCCCGCTGCGACTAACGTGGTGGCCGTGAGTACCGTTCCGCACTGTGATGACGTCCTGCCCGGGGACGTCGAGACGATCAATCTGCCCGAGGTGTCCAGGCGACTGGGGATCCCCGTCACCCGTGTGCACGACCTCCTCCGCGAGGGGGGGTTGATCGCCGTCCGACGTGCCGGCGTGGTGGTGGTCCCCGCGGTCTTCCTGGACGATGACGACGAGGTGGCCCGATTCCTGCCCGGGCTCGTCTCGGTTCTGCGTGACGGCGGTTACCGGGACGAGGAGATCCTGCGGTGGCTCTTCACCGAGGACGACAGTCTGCCGGGTCGTCCCGCGGACGCGCTTCACGGGCACCGGGCCCGGGAGGTCATCCGGCGCGCTCAGGCGATGGCGTTCTGACCCCGCTGGTGGCCCGCCTCCACCACCAGGCCACCGCCAGGGAGGCGAGCACCGCGATCCCGGAGAGCACAGGGCTGTAGAGGCTGGTCGATCCGTTCGGCCCGATCGCCATGACCAGGAACACGGTCATCCCGACCGCGGCAGCGGTGGCTCGTGGTCCCGGTCTCGCCAGCACCCAGAACGCGGCCACCCAGACGTAGTACCAGGGCCAGGCGAGCGAGTTGAGCACGACGAAGGCCAGCAACGCCAGCATGATGCCGCGGAGCGCCGTCATCCGGTCCCGTCGATGAAGCCACCACACCGCCACCAGCACCACGGCGAGGGCCACCCGCCCGACCTGCCGGGACACCGCGAGCACGTCCTCGAACCCGGGGGAGTCGGTGAACGCGTGGACCAGATGTGCTGCCGCTGTCGGTGCGCTGAGGTAATTGATCACCCTGTCGGACACGGCGATCGCGTTGAACCACCCGATCCCGGTACCGGAGGCGAGGGTGGCCAGACCGAGGACGGCCAGCGCGACCGCGGCGGCGAGAGCCGTGTCCCCGAGGGCGCGGACCACCGGCCTGGTGACAGTAGGGTCCCCGCGGCGTCGGGACAGCGCGATCCACAGGAGGAACGGGGCGACGATCACCGCTGTCGCCTTGAACGCCACCGCGATCCCTATCGCCGCGCCCGCCCAGGCCCTACGCCCGTCGAGGGTGAGAACGACCGCCCCGAGACAGGCGACGAGGGGGAAGACCTCGTTGTGCAGCCCGCCCGCCAGGTGAATCACCGACAGCGGTGACGCGCACGCCAGCCAGACGGCCGCACCAGCGTCCACCCCGGTCCGGCGGGCCGCCATCACCAACAGGACGGTCAGTCCGGCCAGCGCGACCAACACCACCACGCGCAGGATGACGATCCCCACCGCCGGGTGCCCGCCGGACAGGGCCACCACGATCCTCATGAGGAGCAGGTGGAGCGGGCCGTACGGCGTCGCGGTCGACCGCCAGTCGGGGCTGACCTCGTCCGTGAAGGGGCCCGGGTTGGCCTCGGGGCCGAACTCGTAGGGATCGACGCCCGCGGCGGTCATCGCACCCTGGGCGAGGTACGACCAGGCGTCGCGGCTGAACATCGGCACCGCGGGAAGTGACGGAAGTGCCCACAACGCGGTGGCCCAGACCGCGTCCCGCGTGGGGAGTCGACCCGACAGCGCCCGGGGACCCAGTGCCAGCCATGCCGAGAACAGCAGCCCGACCCCGATCCAGCACAGCGCCAGGGCCAGGACCTCACCGTGGCCGAAGGTGAACCCGAGCAGCCCCACGGCGACGGCGGGGCCGCCGTCCACCGGCAGGGCGCCGGCACCGAAGCCACCGAGGGTCAGCAGGACGGACCCGAGCGTCCCGCGGTACAGGGCGGGGCCCGAGGGGC
>NZ_JAALDX010000186.1 GCF_014145095.1 Dietzia sp. SLG310A2-38A2
GTCTTCTGCCGGTCGGAGGCGCCCTGGGGATCGTTCGCGACCTCGCCGGGCTTGGGACCGGGAACGGCGCTGCGGCAGTTCTCGGCGGTGTGCCGGACCGCGGCCAGCGCGAGGTCGGCCCCCTCGGGCAGGAGGTCCCACCGCCCCTCGGGACATAGTTCGAGCAGGCTCGCCAGACCCTCGCCCGCCGCGACCATGCGATCGGCGGTCTGCTGATCGACGAGCTTGGCCGCGCGGCGGGCCGCCTGGATCACGGCGGCACCGGTGAGCTCCGCCGTCGTCACGCCGGTCACCCGGTCGGAGAGCTCGTGGGCCTCGTCGATCACCACCGCGTCGTGCTCGGGAAGGATGGAGACGTCGGTCATGGCGTCGATCGCGAGCAGGGCGTGGTTGGTCACCACCACGTCTGCCCGACCCGCCTCCTGCCGGGCAAGTTCGGCAAAGCACTCGGAGAACTCGGGGCACAGCTGCCCCAGGCACTCGCGGCTGGTCACCGACACCTGACGCCACGCCGCGTCGGACACCCCGCGGGGCAGGTCGTCGCGGTCGCCGGTCTCGGTGTCCTGCGCCCAGTCGTGCAGTCGGGCGATCTCCTGGCCGAGTCGCGACCCGGGCCCGGAGTCGCGCGGGGAGGACTCGCGGGGGGTGCGGGCACCCGTGGATTCGCCACCGATCGGAAGGTCGAACAGCTCCTCGGACACCACCTCGTCGGGATCGGCCTCGTCGACCGGGCCGGACGAGACGCGGTGCAGGCACAGGTAGTTGCCGCGGCCCTTGAGGATCGCGTGTGAGGGCTTCACGCCGAGCTCCGGCTTGAGGGCGGCGGCCAGTCGGGGGAGGTCGCGGTCCACCAACTGGTTCTGCAGGGCGATCGTGGCGGTGGAGACCACCACCGTCCCCCCGGTGGCCACGGCGTGCCGCAGCGACGGCACCAGGTAGGCCAGCGATTTCCCGGTACCCGTGCCGGCCTGGACGGCCAGATGCTCGCCGGTGGCCAGGGCGTTGCCCACCGCCTCGGCCATGCGTACCTGGCCCAGGCGTTCGCTGCCGCCCAGGCTCTCGACCGCGGTGGCGAGCAGGTCGGAGACAGGGGGGAGCGAGTCGGTCACCCGGTCACCCTAGCGGCCCCACCCGGTGTCGCGGCGACCCGCCGGACGACGTGTGACGTGGCGGCGGGTGACGTCCCGGGCCCTGGGTCGGGGGCGGGTGGATCAGCGCCGGGGTCCGGGCGGTACCACCCGCACGGAGACAGCCGGCTCGCCCTCGCTCAACGCCAGCCCCTCCCACGGCAGGGTCACCATGGCGGACTCGTGGAGCGCCCGCGATTCGTTCAGGGTCGGCAGTCCGGGAGCGGTGTCGCCGTCGCGCATCAGGGGGACCATCAGGTTCCGCTGCTCCAGACCGGCCTCGGCGGGCACGGAGCCGGCCCACGGTAGGAGCACCTCCTCGACCGCGGTGCCCGAACGTCGGTGCAGCCGGATCGCCCGCTTGGCGCCCGGCAGGGACTCTTTGTGGGCGGAGCGCTTGGCCACCGGTATGCCGTCCACCTCGACGAGCTTGTAGACCATGCCGGCGGTGGGGGCGCCGGACCCGGTCACCAACCGGGTGCCCACTCCGTACGCGTCCACGGGCTCGGCCCGCAGGGCCGCGATCGCGTACTCGTCGAGGTCTCCGGAGACCACGATCCGGGTCCTGTGGGCGCCCAGGGCGTCCAGCTGGACGCGCACCTGACGGGCCAGCATCCCGAGGTCGCCCGAATCGATCCGGACGCCTCCCAACCCGGGCCCGGCCACCTCGATCGCCGTGGCCACGCCACGGGTGATGTCGTAGGTGTCCACCAGCAGGGTCGTGTCCACACCGAGGGTGGCCACCTGTGATCGGAAGGCCGATGCCTCGTCCGGTCCGTCCGGTCCGGTGTGCAGCAGCGTGAACGCGTGCGCCGACGTGCCGGCGGAGGGGACCCCGTGCCGGCGGGTGGCCTCGACGTTGGAGGTGGACGCGAACCCCGTGAGGTATGCGGCGCGAGCCGCCGCCACCGCGGCCTCCTCGTGCGTGCGGCGTGACCCCATCTCGATGATCGGACGACCATCTGCGGCGGAGGTCATGCGCGCGGCGGCGGAGGCGATCGCGCTGTCGTGGTTGAGCACGGACAGGACCAGGGTCTCGAGTAGCACGCACTCGGCGAACCCGCCCCGGATGCTCAGCACCGGGGATCCGGGGAAGAACAGCTCACCCTCGGGGTACCCGTCGACGTGGCCGGTGAAGTGGAAATCCCGTAACCACCGGAGGGTCCGCTCGTCGAGGGAGTCGGCCACCACCGCGAGCTCCTCCTCGCCGAAGCGGAAATCCCGGAGCCGCTCGAGGAGTCGGCCCGTGCCACCGACGACGCCGTACCGGCGACCCGCCGGGAGCCGACGGGCGAACACCTCGAACACGCAGGGACGGTCGGCGGTCCCGTCGGCCAGTGCGGCCCGGATCATCGTGAGCTCGTACTTGTCCGTGAGCAGTGCGGTGGACGGACGGCCCGGCGGGTGAGGGGCGCGCGTCGGGGCGGTCGAGGTCACCCGGCTGACTCTACGGCGTGGCCGACCCGGCGGTAATCCGTATCCTTGGCCGTATGCACACCGTGACCACACAGATCGCGGACGACCGGAGCGTCGTCCCCGTGATGGCGATGCCGTCGGCCGCGCCCGTGGAAGGCACGGACACCGAGCTCGACGCCGAGGTGGACAGCCCGTGGCTCACCGTGGTGTGGGACGACCCGGTCAACCTGATGAGCTACGTGACCTTCGTGTTCCAGCGGGTGTTCGGCTACAGCAGGGAGAAGGCGCACGAGCTCATGCTCAAGGTCCACAACGACGGCCGCGCGGTGGTCTCGTCCGGCAGCCGGGACAAGGTGGAGAACGACGTCCGCAAGCTCCAGGAGGCCGGACTGTGGGCCACGATGCAGCGGGAGGTCTGAGGGCGTGAAGGCCTGGCAGCGCAAGTCCTCCCTCACCGGCCCCCGGGTCAAGGCGGTCATGGAGGGCCACGAGGTGCAGATCCTCCACGCCCTGGTGTCCAACATCGTCGACATGCTCGAGCAGCGGCGCGACTCGGCCCCCAGGGACGAGCTGGCCGAGATCACCGGGATGCGCAGCGGCCACTCCGAGCTCCCCGTCGAGGCCCCGCTCGCCCGACTGCTCCCCGATTTCCACCGGCCCGAGCCCGGCGGGGGATCCGACGCGGACGCCGCGGCGGTGACCCGCGCCCACAACTCGGGCATGCGCATGATCCATGAGCCGGAGATCATCGACGTCAAGCTCGCGGCGGCGTCGACGGTCCTGAGGTCGCTCCCGGCGCGCGGGGGGACCGTCTCGCTCAGCCCCGAGCAGGCACAGGCCTGGATGGGGTGTCTCAACGACGTCAGGCTCGGCCTGGGGGCGTTGCTGCTCGAGGCCGGGGCGGTGGACGGCGTCCCGGCCACCGACATCCCCGAGTTCGTCGCGGAGGACGACCCGAGGTCGGCGCACCTGGACGTCTACCACTGGCTGACCTTCATGCAGGACTCCCTGTGCACCGCTCTGACCGGGAAGTGAGGAGAACACGGTGAATCCAGACCCGCGCACGTTCCGGGCGGGGGGCGTCCAGACCGCCCGTCCCGTTCCTCAGGGGCCACGCCGCTGGCCGGCACTGGTCCTGCTCTTCGCTTTTGTCGCGCTGATGTGGGTGGTCGAGGCGGCTGACCAGGTCATCCAGGCCACCATCGGGCCCCCGCAGGGACTCGACGGCTACGGGGTGCGCCCGCTCTCCACCGACGGGTTGCCCGGCATCATCTTCCAACCCTTCCTCCACGGGGACTGGGCGCACCTGATCGGCAACTCGATCGCCCTGCTCGTGCTGGGATCGATCATCGCGATGTCCGGGATCCGGCCCCTGATCAGCGTCACGCTCATCTCGTGGCTGGCCTCGGGGGTCGTGTCGTGGATCCTGGGCGGCACCGGGACCGTCCACATCGGGGCGTCGGGCATCGTGTTCGGCTACATCTTCTACGTGATCGTTCGGGGCCTGTTCTCCCGTCGGTTCCTGCACCTGCTCATCGGTCTGGTCATCGGCTTCTACTACGGGTTCGAGGCCCTCGCGGGACTGTCCCCGATGCTGGACGGCGTGTCCTGGCAGGGGCACCTCGGCGGGGCCATCGGCGGGGTGCTCTCGGCGTACGGGCTCAAGCGTGACCGGAAGCCACAGGCGGTCACCGCCGGGCAGCGGCGGAACGCCGGTTCCCAGAGGTGACATCTCCCGATCCACTGGCCCCGATCGGGGTGTTCGACTCGGGAGCGGGTGGACTCACCGTGGCCCGGGCGATCATGGACCAGCTCCCCGACGAGTCGCTGATCTACGTGGGGGACACGGCCAACGGTCCGTACGGGCCGCTGCCCCTGGCCCGGGTCCGCGAGCACGCCCTTGCGGTCGCGGACTCCCTCGTCGACCGCGGGGTCAAGGCTCTGGTGATCGCGTGCAACACCGCCTCGGCGGCGATGCTGCGGGACGCGCGCGAGCGCTACCCGGTGCCGGTGGTGGAGGTGATCCAGCCGGCTGCCAGGCGCGCGGTGGCCACCACACGCTCGGGCCGCATCGGGGTGATCGCCACGCGCGCCACGGTCGCGTCGCTGGCCTACGACGACGCCGTGGCCGCGGCAGCCGGGGTCCACCTGACCTCGGTGGCGTGCCCGAAGTTCGTCGAGTTCGTGGAGCGCGGGATCACCAGCGGCCGGCAGATCCTGGGGCTCGCGGAGGCGTACCTCGCGCCGATCCGGGACGCGGACGTGGACACCCTGGTCCTGGGGTGCACCCACTACCCGCTGCTGTCCGGGGTGGTCCAGCTCGCGGTGGGCGATCACGTCACGCTGGTCTCCAGCGCCGAGGAGACCGCCAAGGACGTGTTGCGTGTGCTCACCTCGCAGGACCTGCTGCGCCCCCACGACGCGGCTGATCCGGCGACCCGGGAGTTCCTCGTGACCGGTGACCCGGACAGCTTCCGCCGGGTGGCGTCCCGGTTCCTCGGTCCCGGTCTCGTGTCGGTCGGCCGCGCGGGTGCGGTGTGATCCCTCCCCGCGGACCGGTCCCGGGTCGCCCGCCGGGGCACACTCCGGGCGACCGCGGGCTGGCCGTGGCACGATGGTGCCCATGTTTCTGACTGTCCTGGGTTGCTCGGGGAGTATCGGCGGACCCACCTCGCCGGCGTCCGGGTATCTGGTGGAGGTCGAGGGGGTCGCCCCGGTCGTGATCGACATGGGGCCCGGGGTGTTGGGGGCTCTGCAGCGGTACATCGCGCCGGAGGACGCCACGGTCCTGTTGTCCCATCTCCACGCCGATCACTGTCTGGACGTTCCTGGCCTGTTGGTGTTGCGGCGCTACGGCCCGGAGGCCGAGCGCGCGGTCCGAGTCCCGCTCATCGGTCCGTCCGGGACCGCGTACCGGATCGGGGTCGCGTCCTCGGAGGAGCCGGGGGCGGTGGACGATCTCTCGGACACCTTCGAGGTGGGGTCGTGGGAGGTCACGCCCGACGTGGAGATGACGGGCGACGACGGCGAGGTGGGCCTGCGCGTGCGGGCCGAACGGGTGGATCACCCGCCGGAGTCCTACGGGATGCGCCTGACCTGCCAGGATGGTCGTGTCCTGGTCTACAGCGGCGACACCGCCTACTGCGACTCGCTGGTCGAACTCGCGGCCGGCGCACACGTGTTCCTCTGCGAGGCCTCGTGGACCCACGAGGAGGGCCGCCCGCCGGGGATCCACATGTCCGGTGCCGAGGCGGGTCGCGCCGCCCGACTCGCCGGGGTGGGCCGTCTGGTCCTGACCCACATCCCACCGTGGACGGACCGCGAGGCCGTGCGCGCCGAGGCCGCCGCGGAGTTCGACGGCGAGGTCCTGCTGGCGGAGCCGGATCTGAGGCTCGAGGTCTAGCGACCGGTCGGA
>NZ_JAALDX010000187.1 GCF_014145095.1 Dietzia sp. SLG310A2-38A2
TCCCAGCCGCACCGCGACCGCGGCCATCGCCGCATCGACCGCGTCGCCGGTGAAGCGGAGGGGGTCGTCCCGCGTGGGGACGGCCTCGTTGGTCAACGCGCCAGCGCGCAGGGCGGCCTCCGCGACGGCGCTGATCCGCCCGGCGTCGGTCCCGGCGTCGACAGCGATCTCCCCCTCCGTGGTCCACAGCCGTTCCACGGTGAGCAGGTTCTGTGTCAGGGTCCCGGTCTTGTCCGAACCGATCACCGTCGTGGACCCGAGGGTCTCCACCGACGGCAGGTGCCGCACGATCGCGTTGCGCCGCGCCATCCGGGCCACTCCGACGCTCATCGCCACGGTGAGCACCACCGGTAGCGCCTCGGGGATCGCGGAGACCACCAGAGCCACGGCGGTCCGGAACATCAGCGACACCTCGTGCCCGAGTGCGAGCCCGGTGGCGAAGACTGCCAGGGCAGAGATCCCCACCACCAGACCGATCCATCGCTCCATGGAGTGGATCAGGGCGGTGAGCGGCGCAGCCGCGGCAGTGTCCTGGACCAGCTCGTTGATGGCCCCGAGCTCGGTACCCGCGCCGGTGCCGACCACCACACCCGTCGCGCGGCCCGACGAGACGAGCGAGCCGCTGAACGCCATGCCGGCCCGGTCACCGGTCGGCGCGTCGGACGCGACCGGATCGGTGTCCTTGTCCGTGGCGAGGGATTCGCCGGTGAGCATCGACTCGTCGATCCGCAGGGCGACCACCTCGATCAGCCGGAGATCGGCCGGGACCCGGTCACCGCTGTCGAGGTACACGAGGTCGCCGGGCACCAGATCGGCGGAGTCGATGGTCGCGACGTGACCGTCCCGGCGCACGCGGGCGGTGGGTGAGGCCAGGGATTGCAGCGCCCGGACCTCCGTCTCCGCCTTGCGTTCCTGCCAGAACCCGATCGCCGCGTTGAGCACCACCGCGGCCATGATCGCGACGGTGTCCACCAGGTGTCCCTGGACCGCGGTGACGGTGGCACAGATCAGGAGGAACAGGACGAGGGGGCTCCGGAACTGGCGGAGCAGCATCCGCCACCCGGCGGTGGCGTCGGTCGCCTCCAACCGGTTGGGACCGTGGCGCTCCAGCCGGTGCGTCGCCTCCTCGGACGACAATCCCGTGGTGTCGGCACCCACCCGGTCGAGCACCTCCGACACCGCGAGTGCGTGCCAGGTGTCGGGGGTCGCGTCACCGTCGCCGCGGCCGACAGTACTGGGAGAGGTCATGGTCCGGTCCTCGAGTCTGCATCGAAGGTGGCGATCGATCCGTCTCCAGGATGCCCCAGCGCCGGTCCGGGTCGGGGGCCGGGTCGGGGGCCGGGGCCGAGGGGTCGTTCAGCGCTCGCGGAACCCGCTCAGGTCCCCCCGTGCCGGTTCCCAGGAGTCCACCACGAGCTCCACCGTGCCCGGTCCGTCCCCGCCCCGCAGTAGGTCGACGAGCTGCGCACACGCCTGGCGGGACCCCTCGGCCACCACATGGACCCGGCCGTCGGCCTTGTTGGCGGCGTATCCCACGAGACCGAGCTCGAGCGCCCTGGCGCGGGTCCACCACCGGAAACCCACGCCTTGAACCTGCCCGTGCACCCAGGCCACCAGCCGGACCGGGTCCTGACCGGCCCCGGCCGGGTCCTCGCCGGTGGCGCGCTGTCCCGTCATCGGAGGTCGAACCCGAGTTCCACCTCGGCCCCCGAACCCAGTGTCCGGCCGACCGTGCACGCGGAGTCCACCGAGCGTCGGATCATGTCCAGCAACCTGTCCCGCATGGCCGGGTCGAGCCCGGACAGGTCCAGCTCGTAGGTCTCCTCCAGCCGCGGATACCGCTCGGCCTCGCGATCCGGGTCCCCGGACACGCGCACGGTGGTCTGGTAGTCCTCGCCGAGTCGGCGGGAGACGGTGAAGTCCGAGGCCATCGCGGTGCACGACGCCAGGGCGATCTTGAGCAGTTCACCCGGGGTGAACACGCCCTCGACGTCCGCGGACCCGATCTCGACCCTCGCGCCCCGCGTCGAGTGGCCCACGTAGCGGCGGGTGCCCGCCCGCTCGACCCACAACTCGGTGGGGGCCGGTGGATCCTGTGGGGTGTCGTCCTTACCGGTCATCGTCATGACGGTCATCGTACGGAGCGATTCCGCCGCGTCCCACCACGGCGGGGCGCCGTCTGGCAGCCGGGGCAAAAGTGCGAACCGCGGTTCATGAAGTCCTCCCGGATCACCGGCGTCCCGCATCTCGCGCACGGCCGCCCCGCCTGCCCGTAGACGTCGAGGGACCTGTCGAAGTACCCGGAGGCGCCGTTGACGTTGACGTACAGGGCATCGAACGAGGTGCCCCCGGCGGCCAACGCGTCGGCCATGACGTCACGGGCGTGACCGAGCACCCCGCGGACGGTGGACAGCGTCAACGCTCCCGCCCGCCGACGTCCGTGGACACCGGATCGCCACAGCGCCTCGTCCGCGTAGATGTTGCCGATACCGGATACCACCGTCTGATCCAGCAGGAGCCGCTTGATCTCGGTGTCCCGGCGGCGGATGGTCCGCGCCGTGGCCAGCTCGTCGAACCCCGGCTCGAACGGGTCGGCGGCCACGTGCGCGGCCGGCGCGGGCACGAGAACACGGGTGCCGTCGGCGGCCTCGGCCAGCGGAACGACGGTCCACCCGCCGAACGTCCTCTGGTCGACGAACCGCAACTCCCTGCCGTCGTCGAGCGCGGCGCGGGCGTGCAGGTGCCGTACCTGCGGCGCGTCGGAGGACGTGACCAGCATCTGGCCGCTCATCCCGAGGTGGACCAGCAGGCAGTCGGCGCCCGCGGAGTGCTCTCCGTCAAGGGTCAACCACAGGTACTTGCCACGTCGGGCGGCGCCGCTCACCACCCGATCTCGCAATCGGTCGACGATCTCCGCCGGACCGCCCGGCTGACGGCGGGCCGTGCGGGCCCCGGTCACGTCGACGTCGAGTATCCGATGACCCACCACGTGGGCCTCGAGGCCGCGACGCACCACCTCGACCTCGGGGAGCTCCGGCATGTCAGCCCGCGGCCCGGTCCAGGGCGGCCCAGGCCTGCTCGGCGGCCTTCTGCTCGGCCTCCTTCTTGGTCCGGCCGACGCCCTCTCCCAGTGAATCGTCTCCGACCAGCACCACCGCGGAGAAGGTCTTGTCGTGGTCCGGTCCGGTAGAGGTGATCTCGTACCGGGCCTTGGGCCGACCGAGCGCCGAACACTTCTCCTGGAGGCTGGTCTTCCAGTCCAGCGCCGCACCCAGGGTGGGCACCACCCGGAGACGCTCACCGATGATCCCCTCGACTATTCCCCGCGCCACCTCCAGGCCATGGGTCAGGTACACGGCGCCGAAGACCGCCTCCAGGGTGTCCGCCAGGATCGAGTGCTTGTCCCGTCCGCCGGTGAGTTCCTCTCCCCTACCGAGCCTGAGAAGTGCACCGAGCCCGTCGGGGCCCAACTCGCGGGCGATGTCGGCCAGGACGTAGGTGTTGACCAGGCTGGCTCGAATCTTCGCGAGGTCGCCCTCCGGGCGGTCCGGGTACGCGGTGTAGAGGTGTTCGGTCACGACGAGTTCCAACACGGCGTCACCGAGGAACTCGAGCCGCTCGTTGTGGGGGAGTCCCCCGTGCTCGTAGGCGTACGACCTGTGGGTCAGCGCCTGTGCGGCCAGCTCCGCGGGGAGATCCACCCCCAGGACCACACCGAGATCCGGGGCGGGATCCGTCACCCGGCCCCCTCGTCGGTCCCGGGATCAGCGAACTTCTCCGCTAGTCCGGCCCAGCGCGGATCGATGCGTCCCTCGGTACTGCCCGAGACCCCGTCCGGCGCGGGGGTGTCGGGGTTGACGCAGTCGCTGTGACCGTAGTCCGTGCACGTGGGCGACATCGGGAACTCGAGACCGAAGGCGTCGACCAGAGCGGGTTCCAGGTCCAACAGGTCTCCGTCGAGAAGGCGCACCTCGTCCTGATCCGCACCGTCCGCCGCGGCCGTGCCCTCGGCGGCGTACATCTCCGTCAGATCAACGGACACCTCGCTGATGAACTCGCCGAGACACCGTGCGCACTCCACCTCGGCACGTCCGGTGACGGTGCCGGTCACCAGCACCCCTTCCTCGACGAAGGTCAGGGCGAGGTCCAGGTCGACCTCGGCCTCCCCGGGGATCCGGATCAGCTCGACCCCGATGTCCGACGGCAGTACCGCGGCACGCTGGACCTGCGTCATCGCCCCCGGGGACCGGGCGATGCTGCGGGTGTCGAGGACGAGGGAATCGGCGGCCGGGCGGCCTTGGCGTCGCTTGCGGGAGGTGGTGGACACGCCCAGCAGACTACCTGTCTCCGATCAGTAGTCCCCGTACCCGTCGCCGTAGTGATCGCCCTCTCGCGCCCCGCGGCGGCCGGGGGCCTCACGTCGCCCGGCCGGGGTGACCCCGTGGAGTTCCTCTCGCCCGCGGGACACGGTGCGGATGGTCGAACCGAGGAACTCCTCGAACCGCGCCATCTTGTCGTCGATGTAGGCGTCGCACTCCTCGCGCCGACGATCGCTCTCCGCGTGCGCGGCGTCCCGGATCCGGCTGGCCTCCTCGTCGGCGATCCGCACGACCTCGGACTCCGACAGCATCCGCTGCTGCTCCTGGCGGGCCTCGGTGATGGTGCGGTCGTAGATGATGTTGGCCTGATCCACCAGCCGGTCGGACTCGGCGCGGGCGCGGGAGGTGGTCGACTCGGCTTCGCGACGGGACCGGTCAAGCAGATCGGCGGACTCCGCCCGGGCGTCGCCCACCAGACCGTCGGCGTGGGCCGTGGCCTCGGCGACCATGCGATCGGCCCGTGCCTTGGCATCGGCGAGCATCGCGTCCGCGTCCGCGCGCGCCTCGCGCAGCG
>NZ_JAALDX010000188.1 GCF_014145095.1 Dietzia sp. SLG310A2-38A2
ACCGGCCCGCCGCCGAGGCCGCTGACCGGCGTCGCCGGGCCACCGCCGTCGTGGGCGTCGTGGCCACCCTCGCCGGACTCGCCCACGCGCAGGGGATCCCCGATCACCTGCACGAGGAGATCCGGCTGGCCTACACGGACACCGACGGCGACGGCGAGCGTGCCGATCGCTTCCCACCCGGGCCCGAGTCCCACTACGCCGAGGTCGACAGGGTCATCCTCGAGGCGTTCCCGGGCCGCGAGAAGACCGACCTCGTCGTCGTCAGCACCGCCGACGCCTTCCTGGCCTACCACCCGTACCTGGCCTACCAGGCCGTCACCTCCCACTACGCCAACCCGCTCGGTCGGTACGACGAGCGCAACGAGGCGATGCTCGGCTGGGAGGACGCCACCAGCGGCGACGAGCTGTACGCCATGATGAACGACACTCCGTGGCGGCGCCCGGACGCCGTGGTCGCCCGCCCCTCGGGTTCCGGATACGCGCTGCGACTGGCCGAGGACACCTACCCCAACGACCCCAACGTGCGCCGGTTCGGCGTCACCATCCCCGCCGAGGCCGTGGAAGGCCCCCACTTCGAGGTCCACGACGTCGGACCGTTCGCCGTGATCGTGGTGCGATGAGGTGACCGGACAGTGACGGCGAGCGGCGAGCGCCCCCTCGGGCTGCACCCGTACCCGGGGATGGACCGCGACCGGCGGCTGGCCGTGATCACCGGCTTCCTCGGCGCGTTCCTGGCGATCCTGTCCGGCTTCCTGCCGGTTCACCAGGACACCACCGAGGTGCGCTGGACCGCCGGACCCGACTACGCCTCCGTCACCGCCCCCCTGGTCTCCGGGAGGCCGCTGGACCTGACCATCACCGCACCCTGTGGCCCGCTGTCGCAGGTTCCCGACGACACGATCGTGTTCTCGACGCTGCCCGAGGGCGCACCCGGTCGGATCTCCGACGGCCTGGTGGTGCAGCGCTCCGCCGACGCCGCGGGGGACCCCGCCATCGAGGTGGCGGTCCGCAACACCACCCTGCTCTCGGTCCCCCTGTCCACCCTCCGGGACCCGGCCTGCGAGTCGCTGCGGGTCCGGGCCGAGGTCGGGGTGCTGGTGGCCGAGCTCACCGGCCTGTCCGGGGACGGGGACCAGGTCGGGGGGCAGGGCGAGGACGACGACGAGAACGGCCAGGACCCGGTCAGCGCGGCCGTCCCGGGAACAATGCGCCCGCAGGTGACAGGGGTCTTCACGGACCTCACGCCCACCTCCGCGCCCGAGGGGCTGGGCGAGTCGACGGTGGAGATCACCGTCGACTCCCGCTACTCCTCCAGCCCCACGGCGCTCAAGCTGGCGCTGATGGTGCTGGGGGTCCTGGCCACCCTCGCCTCGGTGGTGTTCCTGCACCGCCTCGACGGGATCGACGGACGGTCCGACCGCAGGTTCGTCCCCCGCTCGTGGACCCGGTTGTCGGCGGTGGACGGCGTGGTGGTGGGCGTCCTGGGCTTCTGGCACCTCGTGGGCGCCAACACCTCCGACGACGGCTACCTGCTCACCATGGCCCGGTCGGCCGGGCCCAGCGGGTACATGGCCAACTACTACCGCTGGCTCGGCTCCCCCGAGTCGCCGGTGGGGTGGTACTACGAGATCCTGCGGCTGTTCGCCGAGGTGTCCACGGCGAGCCCGTGGATGCGCCTGCCCACCCTGGCCTGCGGCATCCTGGCCTGGCTGATCATCAGCCGGGAGGTGGTCCCCCGCCTGGGCCGGCTCGCCCGCACCTGGCACCGGCCCCGCTGGACGGGTGCCGCGCTGTTCCTGGCCTTCTGGATGGCGTTCAACAACGGACTGCGGCCCGAGCCCGTGATCGCGCTGGGCGCGCTGCTCACCTGGTCGCTCGTGGAGCGGTCGATCGCCACGCGCAGGCTCGTCCCGGGCGTCGCCGCGATCGGCGTGGCCGCGTTCTCCCTCGGGGCCGGACCCACCGGACTCATGTGCGTGGCCGCGCTGGCCGCGGGCGCCCGCGAGTTCGTCCGCATGGTCCGCCGACGCGCCCTGGTGGTGGGCTGGGCTCCCATCCTCGGTCCGGTCCTCGCGGTCGGACTGGCACTGCTCTACACGGTGTTCGCCGACCAGACCCTCGCCGCCGTCCTCGAGGCCACCCGCATCCGCACCGAGCTCGGCCCGAGCCTGCCCTGGTACGGGGAGAAGGACCGCTGGGAGGCGTTGTTCGGGGTCTCCGCCGACGGCGGCGTGGCCCGGCGCTTCCCCGTCCTGCTCATGCTGATGTGCCTCGCGCTCGTCACGGCCGTGATGCTGCGCCGGGGCAGGATCCCCGGGGCCGCCGCCGGACCGTCCCGCCGGCTCATCGGCGTGATCGCCGGCTCGCTGCTGTTCCTGGTGTTCACCCCCACCAAGTGGACCCACCACTTCGG
>NZ_JAALDX010000019.1 GCF_014145095.1 Dietzia sp. SLG310A2-38A2
TGATCTCCAGACCGGTGGTGTCGCGCTACTCCCTGGTGTCGCGGGGGAGCGTCGGCCCGGAGAGGTCGGAGGGGCCCGGCTCCGGGGTCCCCGCGTCCTGCGGGGTGGGGCCCGAGGATCCCGTCTGCTCGGCGGGAGTCGCGGCGTCCGCGGAACCGTCGGCTCCGGCGCCCTCGGTCAGCTGCCGGTCGGAGGCACCACCCGCCCCGGCGCCCTCGACGGCGGTGCCACCACCGCTCAGTCCCATGGACGCCCGGATCTGCTCGAGCTTGCTCTTGCCCTCGGACTCGCGCGTGAAGGCGGCGGCGTCGAGCTGCGCGCTGGACGGGGACCCCGTGGCCTCCGCGAGCTCCTGCTTGCCGAGCGCCGTGGTGTAGCGACCCTCGATCTTGGCGCGGATCTCGTCGAACGTGGGCGAGTTGCCGCCGCCGACCCCCTCCAGCGAGGACATGGAATCGACGGTCCGGTGCTGCATCTCCGCCTGGGTGGCCTGGAGCAGGAGCTGGTCCTCCTGCGCGAGCGTCTCGCGCAGACGCTGGTCGGACTCCCTGACCGCCTGCTTGGCCTGCTCGGCGGCCTGCACCGCCTGCCCGTGCAGCTGCTTGGTGTTCTCGAGGTCCTGCTCCAGGGTGACCATCCGGCCGGCCAGCTGCTCGGCCTGCGCGTCGAACTGGGCGGCGCGGGCGGTGTCCCCCTCGGCACGCGCCGACTCGGCCACCTGGAGGGTCTGCCGGATCTGGCCCTGCACCTCGTCGAGCTGCCGGGACTTGGTGCCCATGGCGATCTCGAGCTGCTTGGCGTTGCCGATCACGGCGGCTGCCTGGTCCGTCACCGACTTGTGCTGCTGGCGGGCGTTGTCCATGGCCTGGCGGACGAGGATCTTGGGGTCCGCGTTGTCGTCGACCTTCTTGTCGAGCGAGGCCTTGAGGTAGTTCCAGCTCTTGGAGAACGGGTTCGGCATGGCGGGGTCCTTACTCTGTCGGCACCGGCGGGCCCCGGACCGGCAGATCGGTCCGGGGCGTGTTCCTACCTCTTGACGGTACCGAGCAGTGCGGCCACGGGCAGCGCGGTCCGCGGCAGGTAGGGCTGGCGCCACAACCCTCCCGAGGCCGCCCCGTGGGACTCGTGCTCCCACTGCACCCCGACGTCCGGCCGTCCCACGTTGAGGTCGTGGACCAACAAGGCGGCGAGCAGAGCCGACGAGGTGGCGGGTTCGAAGATCTCGATGCCGAACGCGTGCGCCCCCTTGTACGTGGCGGCGAGGATCTTGTTCTTGGTGACCGAGCGGGTGTCGGTGGCGGGGGCGACGTTGACGGAGACGGTGTATCCGTCCGCGAACGCGGTGGTCGCGCGCCACCGCTGGACCCGCTTGGCGAGCGTG
This sequence comes from Dietzia sp. SLG310A2-38A2, assembly GCF_014145095.1. Classification (GTDB taxonomy): domain Bacteria; phylum Actinomycetota; class Actinomycetes; order Mycobacteriales; family Mycobacteriaceae; genus Dietzia. Next base: position 1,382 of record NZ_JAALDX010000019.1, read on the forward strand.
TAGTTGGGGCCCTGCTGGGGGACCAGCGCGTCGTGCACCGCCGGGCCGTGCCCCTTCTCGTAGTTGCGGTGGAAGACCTTCTGTCGGGTCAGGGTGCCGACGATCTTCTTGACGTCGGTGGCCTTGCGGGCCGCCAGCGCCGCGTCCGAGGCCCGGCGGACATCGGCGGGGACCACGAACGTGTCCATGGGGGTGGCGAGGTAGGCCAGCGCGTCGGCGGTTCCGTCCTTCAACAGGTCCACGACGAGGGCATCGGCCGCAGACGAGAGCTGGACGTGGGTTCCGCCGTCCGCGTAGAAGTAGCTGCCCACCGTGAGCGGGGCCGGGGCGGCCGCTCGGGCCCAGGCGGCGAGCTCGGGGAGCTGGGTGAGCAGGTCGATGCCCGGCCGGCCGTCCGTGTCCGTGGGGAAGTGGAGCCGGCCGGCGAACCCTGGAGCCTGCCCGCGGAACCGGTCCCACACCGGGCTCGAGGGGAGGTCGACACCCAGGACGTCGGCGCCCCACCGCAACAACCGGGCGGCGGGCCCCATCTCCGAGCCCAGGCCCAGCACGAGCATCGCGCGGCCCGGCAGAGCGAGCCACTCAGGATTCTCCTGCACCAACTTCAGAGCGTCCGCGCAGCTCGGCTCGATCACCCCGGAATCGACCCATTTGTCGAGCCGGGCCCGCAGCATCGCGCCGGTCAGTTCCTCACCGCGGTAGGGGATGGACAGTTCCGTGGCGGGGGCCGCCGTCCCCTGGACCGTCTCGGTTCCCGGAGTGGACGTGGAGGGGGCGACGGCGAGGTAGTCCGCCATCGGGGTCTCCACCTCCTGGCCGTCGACCTCATGAACGCCGACCATCCTGGATTGGAGCGAGTCGAGGGCGGCGCGGGCCACCCCGTCCCACGCGGCGGCATCGGCGACGCCCGCACTGACCATCTCGGTGAAGGGCTGGATGTATCCCTTGCGCCAGTCCTTGATCCTGTGGACCCGCTCGCCCGCCGCCGGGTCCACGGTGGACAGTGCGTCGGCGACGACCTGCTTGGCCAGCCGCCCGGACGAGCGGTTCCCGGCCGAATCGGTGGGGAACTGAACTCCGCTGCTGTTCGGTGTCATGGCGCTCCTGGATCGGGGACAGATTTATCCGAGGTTAGCCTCACATTTATCCATGTCAGAGCCCGTGGCGCAGCGTGTTGACGGCGAGTCGGTCAAATGTAGGTGAGAAGTGATCAATGTCACTAATTGGTCTCCCATAGAACAGTCTATAACCAAAAGCTCACTTATTAAGGTTCACATAAGCCGAGGTAGTCGCATGGGAGCGGTCTTTCAGCAGCAATCATCGTCCGGACCACGGAGTCTGGGCGTAATCGCGCGGCTGGGCATTACCTGTGCCTAAACGAGACTTCTTGTAACAAGTCCAGAAAATTGCTCGATAGGGTGGTGACACGATCCGACGGTGAGTAGCCCCAGGGCTGCACACCGGACCGGGCGACGAGGGGGAGAACCCGGGTCGCTGGGTCGTCACCAACAACAGGAAGGCAATTCCTATGAAGAACACCAAGCGGATGATCGCCGTTATCGCCGCCTCCGGACTCGCACTCGGCGCCATGCCGGGTGTCGCCAACGCTCAGAGTGAGCTGCTCGACCTCAACCTCGGAACCGGCCTCCTCGGTGGCTCGATCGACCTGGGTGTCGACCTCTTCGTCGGCTCGACCGGCGCTGAGAGCCCGCTGACCGGTTCGCTCGAGGGCATCGACGGCTCTGATTCGCTGGGTACCGGTTCTGATTCGGATTCGCTTGATCCGGCGTCGCTGGGCACCGGTTCTGACTCTGATTCGCTCGGCACCGATTCGCTCGATGCGGGTTCGCTCACCGAGATGCTCGGCTCGCTCGATCTCGACTCGGATTCGGCGGACCTCGGTTCGCTTGACACCGCGTCGGCCACCGATTCGCTTGATCCGGCGTCGCTGGGAACCGGTTCCGACTCGGACTCGCTCGACGGTGGCTCGCTCGAGGGCATCCTGGCCGCGATCACGGCCGGTTCCTCGGATCTCGGCTCCACGTTCGAGGGCTCAGAGACGATCGTCGAGGGTTCGCTCGGCGAGTCCGGTTCCGCCGAGGGCTCCGCCGACGGCGGCTCCGTCGACGCCGGCACCCTCCTCGCCGTCGGTTCGCTCGCCGCTGCCGGCATCGGCATCGGTCTCGCCGTCTCCGGTGGCGTCAACCTGCCGCCGCTCCCGCAGATCAACGTGGGTCTTGTCTGCAACCTGCCGCAGGAGGCCATCGACTTCCTCAAGGACAATGGCTCCATGGAGCGTCAGGAGTGCGAGCCCGAGGAGCAGCAGAACTGAGGTTCTGACTCTTCCACGCTGACTGAGTCAGCGATCGGATAGTTCTCCGGCGATCCCCGTCGACCACACGGTCGGCGGGGATCGCTGCATTTCCCGGGGTCTGGATACGCTCTGGGCTATGTCAGTCCCCGACTTCGTCCTCGAGCTCCGCCGGCACGTGGGCACCGCACCGCTCTGGCTGGCCGGTGCCACCGCCGTCATCCGCGACCCCCACGGCGCGCGCGTCCTACTGGTTCGCAGGGCCGACAACGGCTGGTGGACCCCGGTCACCGGCATCGTCGACCCGGGCGAGCATCCCGCCGAGGCCGCGGTCCGCGAGGCATGGGAAGAGGCCGCGGTGAGCATCCGCGTGGACCGCGTCGCGTCCATCGGCGTCTCCCGCATGGTCACCTACGCCAACGGTGACCGCGCGCAGTACCTCGACCACACCTTCGCCTGCACCTACCTCGACGGCGATCCGCACCCCGCCGACGGCGAGAACACCGACGTCCGCTGGTTCGCGGTCGACGACCTGCCCGAGATGCGCCCCCACATGCTCGCGCGGCTCGAGGCGGGACTGGCGGACGAGGAGCGCACCCGGATCGAGCTCGCCACCGAATCCGCAGAGAGTGGGGCCGACCACTGCGGATAGGCCCCCGCTCGGCGCAGCATTAGAATCGGGGCATGTCCGCCGACCGATTCCGAGCCGAGGTGCCCCCCGTGGTGACCGCGGCCGTCGGAATCGTCGTCGCGCTGGTCAGCGCGGTGTTCGGCATCGCCGCCCACGGCCTGGCCGCCGGAACGGGGGCGCTGGCCCCGAGCCCCGGGCAGATCCTGCTGATCGCGGC
>NZ_JAALDX010000001.1 GCF_014145095.1 Dietzia sp. SLG310A2-38A2
GCGCGCGGCGTCCAGGAACCTGCGCCACGCCACGGCGATCAGCCAGCCGCGGGGGTTGCGGGGCGGGTCGTCCGGCCAGGTGCGTATGGCCTCGAGCAGAGCGTCCTGCACGGCGTCCTCGGCCGCCGCGAAGTCCGCCCCGCGGCGCACGAGCACACCGATCACCTGCGGGGTCAGCTCGCGCAATTCCGGACCGATCATGGTGGGGTCGATCCTCCTACGCCGGGCGCGGATTCGGTTGTTGTGAGCTGCATTTACGCGCAACGGCTTTACAAACGAGTTTCATATGTCTAATACTCTCCGTCATCTGGCGTGAGCTGATTCACGCAGAGCGTGCAGTACCGACGAGGGGGCGACGTGGCAACCACCGAGAAGAACCGCATCGACGAGGGGCTGTTCGGCCCGGGTTCCGTGGCATGGAAGGTCTGGACCTTCCCGGCCTCCGCGCTGCAGGGTTTCGCGCGGGCCGTGACGATCGAGCACCTCGACCCGGACCTCACGGCCGCGGTCGACGAGACCGGTCAGGTGATCCAGCGGACTCCCCTGCGCTACGACCGCACGATGGAGTACTTCTCCGCCGTGCTGTTCGCGGACACCCCGACGGTCATCAAGATGTCGGACATCCTCATGAAGGTCCACTCGCGTGCCTACGGCGTCAACAAGGTGACGGGCAACGAGTACGACTCCAACAACCCGGACTCCCAGCTGTGGATCCACATGACGGCGTGGCACTCGATCCTGTACGTCTACGAGGTGTTCGGGCCTGGCAGGCTCAGCCGCGACGAGGAGAACGAGTACTGGCGCCAGTGCGCGATCGCGGCCGAGGTGCAGCCGATCCGCCAGGAGGACGTGCCGCTCACCCGCGGCGAGGTGCAGAAGTACTTCGACGACTGGCGGGACAAGCTGTCGGCGTCCGAGGCGGCGATCTCGAACGTCGACCACATCCTCAACGGCTTCGAGACCATCGAGCCGCGCCTGCCCACGATCCTCAAGAAGGTGGGCCGGCCCTTCCTGCGGGCGAGCATCATCGCCACCTACCCGCGGTGGATGCGCCCGATGCTGGGCGTGAAGCAGTCGCGGGCCGTGGACAGCGCGTCGATCGCCCTGTGGAAGATGTTCTACAAGGCCGCCCACAACAACCCCCGCGTGATGATGGCGATGGTCGAGCGGGTCAGCCCCCGCTCGGTCCGGTACATCGAACCCGCGATCCGCGGCATCAAGGCCGACAGCCCGCGGACGCATTCGCCGTCGTGGGCGCGGGAGCGCTACGGCGATCCGCGCACCCCGCTCGAGCAGTACGCGGACATCAAGGCCGCCCGCGCGCAGGGCGCCGCCGAGCAGCCGTATGAGCACAACCACCAGGAGCCGGTCCTCGAGTTCAAGGAGGCGGACCAGAACCCGGTGGCCGTCTGAGAGGACGGTCCGGCCGGGCACCCGTCTGAGTCAGGTGCCCGGCCCGGTCCCCGCTAGGACGCTCCGGCCCGCGGGTTGCCCTTCTGCAGGCGGTCGATGTGCTCCGAGGCCTCCGCCTTGGTCAGGGTCGCGGGCAGTTCCTCGCCGGCCTCGCGCGCGAGGGTGTCGAGGTAGCTCTTCTGCGCGGCCGTCATGGGCTCGTCGCCGGTCACCCAGTCGTTCGGGTCCCGCTGCACCGAGGTGTCACCGGATCCCGGGGTCTCGGGGACGGGGGCACCCAGGGTGTCCTCGGCGGCGTCGCGGTTCGGTGCCTGCTCAGGGTTGGTCATTCCCGCACGGTACGCCCGGAGCGGGAACCGGACCACCGCCGTCTGGTCAGCCCTCGAACTCCGGCGGCGCCTCCAGGAAGGGCCGCAGTTCGAGCCACTCGTGGATCGGCTCGCCGCCCGCCCCCGGGGCCGCGGACAGCTCACCCGCGAGCTCGAGGGCCCGCTCGTAGCTGGCGGCCTCGATGATCATCCAGCCGGCGATGAGGTCCTTGGTCTCGGGGAACGGGCCGTCGGTCAGCGGCGGGCGGCCCTCGCCGTCGTACCGCACCCACGTCCCCGACTCCGACAGCGCGTTGGCGTCCACGAACTCGCCGGACTCCTCCAGCCGCGCCGCGAAGTCGTTCATGTACTGGATGTGCGCGGAGACCTCTTCGGGCGCCCACTCGTTCATCGGCACGTTGTTGGGCGGCTCCGGAGCGCCCCGGTAGTGCTTGAGCAACAGGTACTTGGCCATGGTGATCCTCCTCGTACTGTGCGACCCAGTGTGGTCGCTTCACCAGTGGGACGGAACCGGATCCGGGTTCTCGACACGGGGTGGAAGACGTTGATGACGACGACGAGCTGGCGGGGGGCGCAATGCCCCTAGTCGGCACCACCATTGAGCTTCTCGGCCACGGCGACGGCGTCGACGTCCGGAGGGATCGTGATCAGCAGGTGCGCTCCGTGGAACTCGCCCCGGACCCGGACGGCTGAGAGCAGCTCGGTGTCGACTCTCGTCACCAGCCGCGCATTCTCGCCTGCGTGGGAGGCGTCCATCGTCAGCCTCCGCACCACTCCGGCTCCGGCGTTGTCCAGGGTCACCCCGATCGCGCCGGCCGAGTCCTGGTCGGCCGCCTCGACGCCCACGTGCTCGAATCCCGACGGATCGACCAGGACGTTCTCGCCATGGATCGACACACACTGCGAGTCCGAGTCCCGCGGACAGGTCTCGAGCAGCGCCATTTCCAACCCGGCCTCCGACGTCTCCGTCGAGCCGGGCGAGCTCGTGGACTCCGCCTCGTCTCCGGCGCCGCCTCCGTCCATGCATGCCGCTGCGGTCAATAGGACAGGAGCTAACGCCGCGAGGATTCGCATGAGGCCGGACCATACCCGATGTTTACCCCGATAGGTTGCCCCTTCCGAGCGTCCGTCAGCAGAGAGGCGCGAGTCGCCTGATGGGCGGCGCCTGCGCGGTCCCGGCAGTTCGGGACCTCGCGGCGGCGATCGCCGCCGGTCGGGACGTCGAGACCGCGCGATCCGAGGTCGAACGGGCGCGGTAAGGGCCGAGACACCCGGCAGCGTGTCAATCTCTAGTTGACGGCGCGGGTCTGTCAAGTTAGGATTGACACCATGAACTCGCCGATCGATACCGCCTTGACACTCCCCTGCGACGACGCCGTCCGGGCGGCGGAGGCAGCTGCTGCCGGCGCTGCGTTCTCGCAGGCCCAGAAGCTCCTCGGGGATCGACCCGGTCCGCAGAGCGACCCCGAACAGTGGAACGTCGCCGTGCAGCTCCTCGCGTTCCGTATCGAATGCGCTGCCGGATTCAATGCGTTGGGATCAGTCATCGGTCTCCGTCGATGGGGCGTCACCTGGGAGCTCATCGCCCGCGCGGCAGGCACCTCCCGGCAGGCGGCCCACACTCGGTGGAGCGCGCAGGTGCGCGCCACCCTGGATCGTTACGGCACCGGGGAGATGGGAGGGCCGGTGGCCGACGACGAGCACGATCTCTCCGAGTGACTCGACCTGGTCGCTGCTCACCGAAGCCCACCGCTGACCGCGCCCTCAGGCGGACAATAGCCGCGTGACCACGATCGAGGCAGAGTCCTACCGCCGTGAGATCCTCGGCTACTGCTACCGCTTCTTCGGCTGTGTCGCGGAGGCCGAGGACGCGACGCAGGAGACGATGCTCCGCGCCTGGAAAGCCCGGGACGGTGCCGAGTTCGGTGGCCGCTCCTCGCTGCGCACGTGGCTGTATTCCATCGCCACCAACGTCTGCCTGGACATGACGCGGGCGCCGCAGCGGCGCAGCCTCCCGACCGACCTCAGCGCACTCGGGAGCGTTCCAGGCGACCCCACATCGCTGACCACCATGCCCGAGCAGACGTGGATCGGCCCGGCGAGCGACGCCCACCTCGGCATCGACCCGTCCGCCACCGCCCTGACCCGCGAATCGGTCCGGCTCGCCTTTGTGGCCGCGCTGCAGTTCCTGCCACCTCGCCAACGAGTCGTGCTGATCCTCCGCGACGTCCTGGTGCTCTCGGCGGCCGAGTGCGCTGAACTGCTCGACATGTCCGTGGCCTCGGTCAACTCCGCGCTCGCCCGGGCCCGCACGACCATGGCCCGGCACGGGGCCACGCTCCCGGCCGACACCGCGGACGACGCCCCCGCCTACGACACCCGGCTACTCGAGAAGTACGTCGCCGCGTTCGAGGCTTACGACGTCGATCGCCTGGTCGCCCTGCTCACCGAGGACGCGGAGTTCAGCATGCCGCCGTTCGAACTCTGGCTCCGCGGACCCGCGCAGATCGAGCAATGGTGGCGCGGCCCCGGGCAGGTGTGCCGCAACTCGCGAACCATCGTCACCTCCGCCAACGGCCGGCCGGCCGTGGCGGTCTACCACGACACCGGCGGTCCCGACGACGGTGCGGCTCGGTGGGAGCCGTTCGCGATCCACGTCCTGGAGTCCCGCGCGGGCCGCATCTCGTCCCTCACGCACTTCATCGGCGCGGGCCACTTCGCCGAGTTCGGCCTGCCCGCACACCTGCCGTAGGGAGGATCCCCGCCCAGCAGGCCCGCCGGAGAATTTTCCCCCGCACCGATCAGTTTCATCGCCTCGGTCCGTCTAGCCCTGTGAAGGACGTTCCTTCAGGCCCCGAGCACCCGCTCGACCGGGCCCCCGAGCCTCGGCCACCGATGCAGCACGCACCGAGCACCGAGGCCAGACGAGAGGAAATCCCATGAGCCGCACGACCACGGCGCACATGTTCTCGACGCTCAACGGTGTGGCCGAACACGCCGACCGCTGGCAGTTCGACTCCTTCGGCCCCGACGAGATGCAGGGCATGGCCGAGATGACGGCCGCCACCACCGACCTGGTGCTGGGCCGCACGCTCTGGCAGGAGTGGTCCGGCTACTGGCCCGACGCGCAGGACCCGTTCGCAGAGTGGGTCAACCCGGTCCGCAAGCATGTGCTCACCTCCACCCTGACGGGCGAGTTGCCGTGGAACAGCGTCGTCGCCACCGGCGATGCGGCGGCGTACCTCAGGCAGCTGCGGCAGGAACCGGGCGGCGACATCGCGATCGCGGGCGGTGTGGAGACCACGAGGCGGCTGGTGCTGGCCGGACTGGTGGACGAGCTCACGCTGACCATCCACCCGGTGATCGCCGGTGAGGGCCGCAGGCTCTTCGACGACTCCGTCCCCACGACGCGGATGCGTCTTCTGAACTCGACCCAGACTCAGGTGGGCAACATCGTCGCGACCTACGCCCTGCGCTCCGACACCGCGGACGACTGACCAGACCCACTCGTCCATCGCCCGCCACCCATCACCCCGCCGCCCATCGATCAGAGGAGAATCAGATGTCCTTCCAGGGCGGTTTCATACGGTTGTTGCAACG
>NZ_JAALDX010000189.1 GCF_014145095.1 Dietzia sp. SLG310A2-38A2
GACCCTGACGTCGTCGGCACCGAGTCGCGCGCACTCCTGCAGCGCGGGTGTGACGAACACGTCCCGGGTAGGGGTCAGGACCTGCACCGGGACCGAGGTGTGGCGCCGCTGGGGGCGCCCGAGGTGGCGGCGCATGTTGGCGCGGTACATCTCGAGCCCGTTGACCAGGTCGCGCTCCGGTCGCGGGGCGTCGTCCGGGGGGACCTCGGCGGCGCCGGCACCGATCGAGAGGATCCGGCGCCCGAGTCCGCTGCCCACCCTGCTGCGCCACAGGGCCTCCGGCAACCACGGCACGTGGAACCACCCGATGTAGGTGGAGGACAGCGACTGCGCGAGCATCGGGGCGGTGCGCTCTCGGCCCTCTCCGGTGATCCACAGCCCGACCAGGTCGAGACACGGACCCGAGATCGACGTGAAACTCGCGGCCCGCGAGGCCGCACCGTCACCGGTCACGGCGTGCCAGGTCTGGATGGATCCCCAGTCGTGCCCGAGGAGGTGGACCGGCCGGTCCGGGGACACCGCCCCGATGACGGCGTCCAGGTCGGCGGCGAGCTGGTCGTTGGAGTAGCCGGCCCGGGAAGAGGGCGCCTCGGAGTCCCCGGCACCGCGGACGTCGTAGCTGACGACCCGGTAGCGGTCGGAGAGTTCGCGGGTGACGCCGTCCCAGACGCTGCGGTTGTCGGGGTAACCGTGGATGCAGACGAGGGTCGGGGCGTCGGCCGGGCCGGTGACGGCGACCGCGAGCGAGAGGCCGTCGGTGGTCGTCACCGTCCTCATCTCCGTCTCGTTCCCGCTCATGCGGCGGTCTCCGAGTTCGTGGTGGTCCCCGAGTTCGTGGTGGCCTCGGGGGTCTGGCCCACTCCGCAGGCCAGGCCCTGCCGCCTCCACCTGCGCACGTGCGGGGTCTCGTCGTCGAGCCACACGGCCGACCCGTCCGGGCGCACCACCAGCGCCTCCTCGAACTTGACCCCGACCTCGCGGAAACCGATGTGCGGTTCGACCGCCCACAGTCCGGGTTCCGGACGGTGGGCGGAGATCTTCCCGGACGCCCACAGGGGCGAGCGGTTGTGGGCACGCTCGACCATGAGGTCGCCGACGAGTGTGCGCACGGCACGGCTGCCGAAGCCGAACGCGATGAAGCGGGGGATGCGCGACTCGATGTCGCCGACCTGGTGGGCGATGACGCGTCCGGGGTAGACACGGTGCCGGTTGTCGTAGCCCTGGCGGCGGATCAACTCGTCGACCTCGAGATAGACGTCGCGCAATGTCGCGCCCTCGGTGATGAGACGTGGGATGAGGTCGCGATAGGCGGCCAGATCGGTCATCAACTCGTCGTGGATCGGGTTCTCGCCGAGGACGCGGGCGTAGCCGATGTCCCCCACGGCGCGGTCCAGGACCGGCGCGACGTCGAGGATGTAGGGCATCCCCTGCTCCAACCGGCGGCGGGTCGGGAAGAAGTGCAGCGGCGTGGCGAACCCGCGGAAGGCGGTCCGGTCGCCGAACCAGGCGAACGGGGTGTGGAACCACTCCCGCACACCGCGGTCGGTGAGCCAGTCGTGCAGGCGGGCGGCCACCTCTCGCTCGGTGACACCCTCGTCGAGGGTCGGTGCCACGCTTTCGACGCATTCGTAGGACAGTCGCTGCACGTTCCGGTACCGCTCGAGGAACGTGGCATCCGTCACATCACTGTGAGACATGGCGTCCATCATAGACACCGTGTCTCATTACGCAAGGGCGACGCCGCGGGCGGCGTGGGCGGTCCCGCGGGGCGCTACCTAGTCACGATCCTCGAGCGCCGTGACCCGCGGATCCGGGTCCGTGGTCGCAGCCTTGGCCGCGAAGAACCGTTCGACGGCCAGGACGATCACCACGACCACGACGCCGGCGGCCACCGCGGCCAGGACGACCGGCCAGTCGGACCCCGGGGCCAGGATGTCGGCCTCCTCGGTCTGCCAGGGCCACAGGGCCCGCAGGGAGCCGAGCATCAGGCCGGCCATGGCGATGAGGGTGGGCTTGCGGAAGTCCTCCAGAAGGCGATCGAGAACCTTGACAAACAGCGAGATCCCGACGAGCGCACCGAGCGCGAACACCCCGAGGTAGGCGAAGTTCCGGTCGTCCACGGCCCCGAGGGTCGGCGCGTAGAGCCCCATCGCGAGCAACAGGTACGAACCCGACACCCCGGGCAGGACCAGCGCGCAGATCGCTACCGCAGCGGCCACGAACACCAACAGGTAGGACGGGCCGCTGATCGTCCCGCTCGGCAACCCGGACAGCACGAACGCCAGCGCCGCGCCGCCGACGAAGATCAGCCCCAGAGCCCAGTTCCGTCCACCCGGGGTGGCCCGCGCCATCCCGAGCGGAACCGCGATACTCGCCGCGACCATGCCGAGGAACAACCCGCGTGCGATCTCCGGACTGCCCTCGACGAAGCCCTTGAGCACCCCGGCCATGGTGAAGACCATCGCCAGCATGCCCACCGCGAGCGGGAGCAACAGCCACCAGTCCACGTGGCGGAAGGCCGCCGCCGTGCGCGCCCGGCGGTCCGGGCCGAGAACTGCCGACCGCATCCCGTCCACCACGTGCGCGCCGGAGTCCAGCAACCGCGGGTACACGCCGGTCACCAGCGCGACCGTGCCGCCCGAGACGCCGGGCACGAGCTCGGCCATCCCGATCAGCGCACCGCGGAGCGCGTTCCCGACCATCCCGAGCGGTCCCGGCCGGGCGGGGAGCGGCGACCGCGGGTCCAGATCCGAGTCCGCGACGGGGTCGTGATGGACCGACTCCGCTGCAGCGCCGGGGGGCGTCCCTCCCGGTTCCGGAGTGGACGCGGACCGTGATGACTCGACAGACATCCCTCCACTTTCCCCGACGACCCACCCCGATGCCCAGT
>NZ_JAALDX010000190.1 GCF_014145095.1 Dietzia sp. SLG310A2-38A2
GGATCACGCCCGGCGCGCACGTCGGCCACCGCCTCGGCGAAGGCCTCGCCGTCGGGGTACCGACGACCCGGATCCTTGACCATGGCGTCGGCGAGGAGCCTGCGCACCGGCGGCGGCACCGAGTCGGGCAACGGGGGCGGCGTCTCCCGGACGTGCATCATCGCCACGCTCACCGGCGAGTCGGCCACGAACGGCCTGCGCCCGGACACGCACTCGTACCCCACCACGCCGAGCGAGTAGACGTCACCGGCAGGCGTGGTCTCGTGGCCCATGGCCTGCTCGGGGGCGATGTACTGGGCGGTGCCCACGACCATCCCGGCCTGGGTGACCGCCGCGGACCCCATCGACTTGGCGATGCCGAAGTCGGTGAGCTTGACCTGCCCGGAGGGCGTGATGAGGATGTTGCCCGGCTTGACGTCCCGGTGCACCAACCCGATCGCGTGTGCGGCGTTGAGCGCGCGACCGGTCTGCTCCAGCATGTCGAGGGTGTGGCGCAGCGGGAGCGACCCCTCGCGGGACAGGACGTCGGAGAGCGGCTCGCCCACCACCAGCTCCATGACCAGGTAGGACAGTGGACTGCCCGAGGCCGGGTCGTCGATCTGCCCGTAGTCGTAGACCGTCGCGATCCCCGGGTGCGAGATCCGCGCCGTCACCTTGGCCTCGGACCGGAACCGCTCCACGAACTCCTGGTCGGAGGAGAACTCGGCCTTGAGCACCTTGACCGCCACGTGCCGGTCCAACACCGCGTCGGCGGCCTCCCAGACCTGCCCCATCCCGCCCGTGGCGATCAGGCGCAACAGGCGGTACCGGCCGGACAGGAGCGCTCCGGAGTTGAGGCTCATCCCGCGCCCCCGAGGAGGGCACCGAGGACCTCGCGGCCGATGGGGGCGGCGTAGGTGGAACCCACCGTGTCGCGGGTGATGCCCGGCCCGGACTCGATCGCCACGGCCACGGCCACGTCCTGGCCGGGGACGAACGCGATGTACCAGGTGTAGGGGACGGACTCCGCGGCGTCCACGCCGTGCTCCGCGGTACCGGTCTTGGAGGCGATGGTCACCCCGGGCAGGCCGCCCCCGGCGTTGCGCTCGGCGCCCTCCATGAGCTCGGTGAGGGTGCCGGCCTGCTCGTCGGTGAGGGCGCGCCCGGCGTCCTCGGGGGTGAACCCCTGCACCACGGAGAGGTCCGGCGCCGTGAGTGAACGGATCAGCTGCGGCTGCATGCGCACCCCTCCGTTGGAGACGGTGGCGGCCACCATGGCGTTCTGCAGGGTGGTCATGCGGACATCGCTCTGGCCGATCGAGCTCATGGCGAGCTGTGCGGCGTCCTCCATCTGGCCGAGCCCGGACGGTGCCGCGGGGATCCCGAGCTCGTCCGGCTCACCACCGTCGACACCGAAGCGCTCCGCCATCTCGGTGAACGCGTCGGCACCGACCTCCTGGCTGAGCTCCACGAACGGCACGTTGCAGGAGAGTTCGAACGCGGTGCGGAGGGTGACGGTGCCGCCTCCGCAGGTCTGGCCGGCGTAGTTCTGCAGGAACGTGGAGGTCCCGGGCAGCAGGGTGCGGTCCGCGCCGGACACCGGGGTCTCGGGGCCCATCCCGGACTCGAGTGCGGCGGCCGTGGTGATGACCTTCATGGTCGAACCGGGCGGCAGCGACTGCTGGGTGGCGTGGTTGAGCAGCGGCCGGTCGGGGCTCTGCTCGATCCGTCCCATCTCCTGCGTTCGGACGGTCTGCTCCTGGCTGGACAGGGCGTTCGGATCGAAGGACGGAGTGGAGGCCAGCGCCAGCACCTCCCCGGTGGAGGGCCGGACCGCCGCCACCGAGCCCACGAACGGTCCCTGGCCCGCGCCCCGCTGCAGCGCTGCGTAGGCGACCTCCTGGGCGGCGGGGTCGAGGGTGAGCTCCACCGAACCGCCCTGGGGGGTGCGCCCGGAGATGAGCCCGGTGATGCGTTGGGAGAGCAGCCGCGGGTCGGAACCGTTGAGGAACGCGTCCTGGGACTGTTCGATCCCCGAGGTGGCGAACTGCAGGGAGTAGTACCCGACCGTCGGGCCGAACGCGGTCGGGCCGGTGGGGTAGGTGCGCTCGAACTCGTACCTGCCCTCCGAGGGCACCGACATGGCCAGCACCCGACCGCCGGCGGTGATCTGCCCGCGCTGGCGGGAGTACTCGTCGAGCAACATCCGGGTGTTGCGGGGGTCGGCGCGCAGTTCGTCGGCGCGGAAGACCTGGACCCAGGTGAGCTGGAGGAGCAGCGCCACCACCATGACGATGGCGGCGATCGCGACCCTGCGGATGGCGGCGTTCACTCGGCGCTCACCCGGACTTCCGGACGCGGGACAGCAGGGGGGTCCGCATCATGCCCGTGGCGGCGTCGGCGAGCGCGGGTGCCTGCCGCGGGGTGGGCAACGGTCGTCGGGCGTCGTTCGACAACCGGAGCAGGATGGCCAACAGGGCGTAGTTGGCGAGGAGGCTCGACCCGCCGTAGGCCATGAACGGCAGGGTGAGCCCGGTGAGCGGGATGAGGGTGGAGACCCCGCCGACCACCACGAACACCTGGATGGCCACGGTGAAGGCCAGGCCGACGGCGACGAGCTTGCCGAAGCTGTCCCTGATGGTCAGCCCCACCCGGATCCCGCGCAGGACGATGATCGCGTAGATCATCAGCACGGCGGCGAGGCCGATCAGGCCCAGCTCCTCGCCGATCGTGGACGTGATGAAGTCGGTGCCCGCAAACGGCACCTGGTCCGGCCGCCCGTTGCCGAGTCCGGTGCCGCCCATGCCGCCGGAGGCGAGCCCGAACAGGGCCTGCGAACTCTGGTAACCGCCGGTGTCGAAGTAGGCGAAGGGGTCCTGCCAGATCTGGAACCGCACCCGGACGTGCCCGAAGAGGGCGTAGGCCAGCACGCCACCGATGCCCACCAGCACCACGCCGATGAGCAACCAGCTGACCCGCTCGGTGGCCACGTAGAGCATGGTCAGCACGGTGGCGAAGAGCAGGAGCGCCATGCCGAGGTCCGTGTTGAACACCAGCACGCCCAGGGACAGGAACCACGCCACGATGATCGGCCCGAGGTCACGCCCGCGGGGCAGGTCCACGCCGAGGATCCGCCGGCCGGCGCTGGTGAACAGCTCCCGCTTCTCGACCAGGATCGAGGCGAAGAAGATGATGAGCAGGATCTTGGCGAACTCGCCGGGCTGGATGGTGAAGCCGGGCAGGATGATCCAGTTCTTGGCGCCGTTGATCTCGGAGAAGCGGGCGGGCAGCACAGCCGGGATCGCCAGCAACACCAGGCCGGCGAATCCCATGGTGTAGCCGTACCGGGACAGCACCCGGTGGTCCCGGAGGAAATACAACACGGCCGCCATGAAGGCCAACCCGATCAGTGTCCACAGCAGCTGCCGGGTGACGTCCATCCCCGGCGGGTCGGTGCCGTTGGCCACGGCGCGCGCCGCATACGCCAGGTCGAGGCGGTAGATCAGGACCAGGCCCAGCCCGTTGAGCAGGGCGACGGCCGGGAGCAGCACCGGGTCCGAGAAGGGCGCCAACCACCGGATCACCAGATGGGCCCCGCCGCACAGGCCCAGGTAGGCGAGCGTGAGCCAGAGAAGTGTGAGGCTGAGCTCCTGCTCCTGGGCCAACTGGACCAGGAGCAACGCGAAACCGACGATCACCGACGCGGCGACCAGTAGGACGAGCTCCTTGCCGCGGCGGGGCGGGGCCGGAGCCGCCTGCGTTCCGGGTGCGGGTGCGGGGGCGGCCACCGGTCAGCTCACCGCCCGGCAGTCGACT
>NZ_JAALDX010000191.1 GCF_014145095.1 Dietzia sp. SLG310A2-38A2
CGGGCTCGACGGCGTCCCCCCGGGCATGCGGTAGCCCTTGCGGTCCCACGGCTGGGTCGCCGCCTCGGGATTGTCGGTGTTGGCGGCGATCCACGCCTTCGCAGCGGGCAGCAGGTCGTCGGGGCCGGCCACCAGCTCGTCGACGAGCCCAAGCTCGTGGGCCTTGCCCGGGCGCAGGCGCCTGCCCTCGAGCAGCACCTCCATCAGGGCCGTGGCCACACCGAGTATGCGCACGGTGCGGACGATCCCGCCGCCACCGGGCAGCAGACCGAGGCTCACCTCCGGTAGGCCCAGCTGGATCGCGGGCGAGTCCACCACGATCCGGTGGTGGGTGGCCAGCGCGATCTCGAGCCCGCCGCCGAGCGCGGCACCCGCGATAGCGGCCACGACGGGCTTACCCAGGGTCTCCAGTCGCCGCAGTGGCGCCTTGGCCCGCTCGACGGTGGCCACGGCCAGGTCCGCTCCGTCAGCGGGGATCGACAGGATGTCTCCGAGGTCCCCGCCGGCGAAGAAGGTCTTCTTGGCGGAGGTCAGGATCACGCCGGTGATCTCGTCGGCCTCGGACTCGAGCCTGTCGACGGCCGCCTCCATGGACGCCAGGTAGTCGGCGTTCATGGTGTTGGCGCTCTGATTCGGGTCGTCCATGGTGAGGACGACGACGCCGTCCCCGTCGCGCTCGTAGGTGATGGTGTTGGTGAATTCGCTGCTCATTGGGAGTTTTCTCGTCCTTTTTAAGGCGGGAGGCCGGGTCGTCTACAGGCGTTCGATGATGGTGGCGATGCCCATGCCGGCACCCACGCAGAGGGTCGCCAGGGCGTAGCGGGCGTCGCGGCGTTCCAGCTCGTCCAGGGCGGTGCCGAGGATCATCGCGCCGGTGGCGCCGAGCGGGTGTCCCATGGCGATCGCACCGCCGTTGACGTTGATCTTCTCCATCGGGACCCCGAGGTCTCCTGCGAACTTCATCGGGACGGCGGCGAACGCCTCGTTGACCTCGAACAGGTCGATGTCGTCGATCGTGAGCCCGGCCTTCGCCAGCGCCTTGCGGGCGGCCGGGGTGGGACCGGTGAGCATGATCGTGGGTTCCGAGCCGATGACGGCGGCCGAGACGATCCTGGCGCGCGGCGCCAGGCCGTTGCGCTCGCCGGCGTCGGCGTTGCCGATGAGCATCGCGGTGGCGCCGTCGACGATCCCGGAGGAGTTCCCGGCGTGGTGGACGTGGTCGATCCGCTCCACGGAGTGGTACTTCTGCAGCGCCACGGCGTCGAAGCCGGCCTGCTCACCGAGCGCGGCGAAGGACGGACGGAGAGCCGCGAGATCGTCGGCGGTGGTGCCCCGCCGAATGTGCTCGTCATGGTCGAGCACGACCCGACCGGCGGAGTCGACCACCGGGACGACCGAGCCCGCGAAACGCCCGTCGTCCCAGGCCGCGGAGGCGAGCTCCTGCGACCGGGCGGCGAACTCGTCGACGTCCCCGCGGGAGAATCCCTCCATTGTGGCGATGAGGTCCGCGCCGATGCCCTGGGGAACGAACGAGGTCTCGTAGTTGACCCGGGGGTTCTGCGCCCAGGCGCCGCCGTCGGAGCCCATCGGGACCCGCGACATCGATTCGACGCCGCCGGCGATCACCAGATCCTCCCAGCCCGCGCGGACCTTCTGCGCGGCCAGGTTGACCGCCTCCAGGCCCGAGGCGCAGAAGCGGTTCTGCTGCACGCCGGCCACCGTCTCCGGCAGTCCGGCGGCGATCGCCGCGATACGGGGCAACACCGCGCCCTGCTCACCGACGGGACCGACGATGCCCATGACGACGTCCTCGATCTGTGCGGGGTCGAGGCTGGCGTTGCGCTCGACGATCGAGCGCAGGACGCCGACGGCGAGGTCGATCGGGGCGACGCTGTACAGCGAACCGCTGGATTTGCCCTTACCGCGTGGCGTGCGCACCGCGTCGTAGATGTAGGCCTCGGGCACTGACATGGGTGTGTTGTCCCTTCCGTCCCGAGCCTGCCTGTGACGACGGACACGAGACACTCACATGGATTCGATCACATATATCTGTGAATTCGGGTTTACTATGGCCACTGTATCCGTAGTTGTCAAGATCACACCCCGATCCGCCCTCACGAGATCCGAGAGGCCATGACGTCGTCACCAGCACTGCCCACGAGGTTTCCGGACACCCCTCCACCGGGGTCTCGACGTGCGGAGATCGCGCTGGTCGCGGCCGAGGAGTTCACGCGGCGCGGCTACCACGCGACCCGCGTGGAGCACATCGCGGACCGACTCGCGGTGACCCCCGGTGCGCTGTACCGGTACGTCCCGGGCAAGTACGCGATGTTCCGGGACGCGGTCGCCACGCTCGTCGAGGAACTCGACGCCGCCACGTCCGGTTCCGACGACCTCGACCACCTGGTGGCCTCGGCCACCCGGGCGACGCTGACCCATCGCGACCGCGCCGCGCTGTACCGCTGGCAGATCCGCTATCTCACGCCGGAGGACCGGGCGGCGGTCGTGGCGGCCGACATCCGGATCCGACAGCGGTTCTCCGATGCGATCCGCGGTGACGGCGCGGCGTCCGTCTCCGGTACCGGTACCGGTACCCGGGGCGCGGCCGGAGCCAAGAGCGGGTCCGGGGCAGGCGGCGCCGCCGGTGCCATCCTCGCCTGCATCGCCTCGCTCGGCCACCACCGCATCGAGGTCACCGACGCCGGGGCGGTGGCCCTGATGCAGTCGATT